>CAZKNW010000521.1:0-3302 GCA_964554035.1 uncultured Verrucomicrobiota bacterium | reverse complement strand
CGACTATCCACCACTCGAGAGTGATGACCTCAAGGGCATGCTCTACGAGATCGCACCTGAATTGAAGGTGAAGATTTATGAAGAAACGGGTGACGTGGACTTCGGCTATGAGATCCCGAACGTCTCCCGCTTCCGCGCCAACTTCTTCAACCAGAAGAACGGGGTGGCGGCCGTCTTCCGTCAGATCCCTTCCACGGTGCTCTCCTTCGAGGACTTTGAAAGCTTCGACGCACCACTTCCTCCAGTGCTCAAGAAGTTCTCCATGCTTCAGAAGGGCCTGGTCGTGGTCACCGGCCCTACCGGCTCAGGCAAGTCCACCACCATGGCGGCCATGATTGACTACGCGAACAAGAACCGCAAGGACCACATCCTGACGGTCGAGGACCCGATCGAGTTTGTGCACGAGAGCAAGGCCTCCCTGATCAACCACCGCGAGGTGGGACTGCACACCAAGTCCTTCGCGGCCGCACTGAAGGGCGCGCTGCGCGAAGATCCCGACATCATTCTCGTTGGTGAGCTTCGTGACCTGGAAACGATCGAACTGGCGCTCACAGCAGCCAGTACCGGTCACCTTGTGTTCGGCACCCTTCACACGCAGAGCGCGGCCAAGACGGTGGATCGTATCATCGACGTCTTCCCGGCCGACCAGCAGAACAAGATCCGCGCCACCCTGGCCGAATCACTCAAGGGCGTCGTGGCACAGAATCTCTTCAAGCGCATCGACAAGAAAGGTCGTGTGGCCGCCCTCGAGATCCTCGTCTTCACCACAGGTGTCGCCAACCTCGTCCGTGAGGGCAAGACCCACCAGATTCCGGGCATGATCCAGGTTGGAAAGAAGCTCGGCAACCAGCCACTCGATGACGCCATCATGGACCATCTGAGGATGAAGCGTATTTCCCCGGAGGAAGCCTACGACAAGTGTCTCGACCGTGCCAAATTCCGCCCCTTCCTCAAGGAACCGCCTCTCGACGAGGACATGTAATCCGACTGGGCACTCTGTTTCCGCATCATTCACCGCGAATCACTGACACACCATGCGTTCCAACGAACTCAACTACATCCTGAGCACCATGCTCGATTCGAGCGATGACGTGTCCGACCTCAACATCACCGTCGACAAGCCACTTCAGGTGGAGTCATCCGGCCAGTTGACCAAGGTCGACATCGAACCGGCAATCGACATCCTGACTCCCTTCCAGACGGAGATGATCGCGCTCAACCTCGTCGGAGGCATCCGACGCTTGACGGAGGATCTTCTCAGGACGGGTTCCTGTGACTCATCCTACTTCGTACCCGGCAAGGCCCGTTTCCGTGTGAACATCTTCTCGCAGCGCGGCAACTACTCGATCGTCCTGCGTAAGCTGAACACGGAGATTCCGACCCTCACGCAGCTCAAGCTCCCCAGCATCTTCGGCGAGGTGGCCAAGGAAAAGACCGGCCTGATCCTCGTCACCGGTGCCACCGGTTCCGGTAAGTCCACGACCCTGGCAGCCTTGCTCAATGAGATCAACGAGACCAAGTCGATCCACATCATCACGCTGGAGGATCCGGTCGAGTTCGTACACCCGCAGAAGATGGCCACCTTCAACCAGCGCGAGATGGGGACGGACTTCGATGCCTTCTCAAGCGGACTTCGCGCCGCCCTGCGTCAGGCGCCCAAGGTCATTCTGGTTGGTGAGATGCGTGACCGCGAGACCGTTGAAATCGGCCTGAGCGCCGCTGAGACGGGTCACCTCGTGGTCAGCACGCTTCACACCATTGATGCCGGTCAGACCATCAACCGTATTCTCGGTATGTTCGAGACGGATGAGCAGGAGCAGATCCGCATTCGTCTTGCCGACACCCTTCGCTGGGTCGTCTCGCAGCGACTCGCACCCCGGGTGGGAGGCGGACGTGTCGCCCTCCTTGAAATCATGGGCAACAGCCTGCGTACCAAGGACGCCATCGTACAGGGTGAGGGCGAAGGAAAGACCTTTTACGACATCATCGAGGCATCCCAGACCTTCGGCTGGCAGAACTTCGACATCGCCTGCCTGAAGGCCTATCAGGAGGAAAAAATCACCGAGGAAACCGCGCTGCTCTATTGCACGAAGAAGGGACCGATGACCCGAATGATCGACAACGTCAAGAAGGGCCGCGGCGAGGTCACCACGGAGGTCGAGTCCCTCAAGATGAGCGCCGAGCCGGGCGGCGGCGGTGGCGGTTCTTCCCCCTCAAGCAGCCCTGGCAAGCCAAGTAGCAGCGGTGGCGGTGGCATCAAGCTCAAGCTGAAATAACAACTTTTCCGGAGATCCCAAAATGTCCGATTTCGAATTCCTATCACCAGATGACAAGCCGGCCCTGCTGGCCGTCAATTCGGCAGACCTGAAGGCCCAGGCCGAGGCCATCCTCATGGGGTTGGGCTACAAGGTCCATTCCATTGCGACCCACGACGAGTTCCTCTCGAAGTTTCAGCAAGCCAACTACGAGATCCTCATCATCGAGCTTCCCTTCGCCGGTTCGACAGGCGTCCAGGACAATGAGACGCTCAAGACGATCCAGGGCATGA
The DNA here is from genome assembly GCA_964554035.1 of uncultured Verrucomicrobiota bacterium. Classification (GTDB taxonomy): domain Bacteria; phylum Verrucomicrobiota; class Verrucomicrobiia; order Limisphaerales; family CAZKNW01; genus CAZKNW01. The sequence continues at coordinate 754 of CAZKNW010000521.1, read as the reverse complement.
GCATGAACGCGAGGCGTCACTGCACCGTGTTCCTGATCGGCGAGCCCTTTCAGAGCCTCCACCCGATGGAAGCCTTCCAGCAGAGCGTCCATGCGGTCGTCAATCCCAACGAACTGGCCGATTTTGAGTCCATCCTCCAGAAGGTCATCGGGGAGAACGAACTCTTCCTGAAGGCCTTCAAGGACGTACAGATGCAGATGGCCAAGGGCGAACTTTAGGCCGCCCCTTGCAAGGCAGGTTCTTCCCGGGTTCCATCCGGGCCATACCGACTCATGCCCATCCGAATCGACCAGGCCCTCGTCGATCGTGGTCTGGTTGACAGCCGCGAGAAGGCCAAGCGCCACATCCTTGCCGGGCAGGTCTTCCTCAATGGACACCGCGCCGCCAAGGCCAGTGACAAGGTAAAGGACGGCGACAATCTGGAGGTGAAGACTCCGGATCGTTATGTAAGTCGCGGGGGGCACAAGCTGGAAAAGGCCCTGTCAGCCTTTCGGCTCGATCCCTCCGGCATCAGGGCCATTGACCTCGGTGCCTCCACCGGAGGCTTCACCGACTGTCTGCTCCAGCATGGCGCCTCCTCCGTTTGCGCAGTGGATGTCGGGCAAAACCAATTGGCGTGGAAGCTCCGTGATGACGACCGGGTAGACGTTCGCGAGAAGACCAATGCACGCCACCTGGACGCCTCGGATTTTCCTATTCCCTTCGATCCATTTGACTGGGCGGTCATCGACTGTTCCTTCATCTCACTCCGCCT
>CAZKNW010000520.1:0-3303 GCA_964554035.1 uncultured Verrucomicrobiota bacterium | reverse complement strand
GCAAGAACATGAAGGTCCGAACATCCATTCTTATCAGGTCATCTCCCGAAGCCCTTTGGCCCCTGCTGACCCATTCGTCCATGGACGTCCCGGGATGCTTCTGCGTTGGACTGCCCAAGCCCGTGGCCTGTGAGATTCCAACCGGTGAGGGAGGTGTGGGAACTGAACGCCGATGCATTTCCGATCGAGGTGTTGTGACCCAAAAGATCACTCTATGGAATCCACCATCTCACCTGGAGTTTCAAATGGCGTCCACGACCCACAGCTGGAGCGCACAGGTCGATTCCATTCTGGAAGACTTCCGGATCACACCCCACGAAGATGGATCCCAGATCACCCGCACCACGACAATCACGGCAACCAAGCCGTTCCAGTGGATCAAGGAACGGGGTTTCGTCCTCGGCCTCAAGCGGGTGCATTGCTACGTCTTCAAGAACTGGAGGGCCACTCTGGAGAATACCCGCTGATCTTTCCTGGCCGCCTGTCCCCCCCTTTGAGGAATGCAATTCCCTTGGACCATCCAAACCCAAGCCCATATCCTCCGCCCATGCCCTCGATTCATCGCCTTTTGATTGCCCTGCTCTTCTGCGGTACGCTCCCCCTCCTTGCCGCAGCCAAGATGCCCAACATCCTTTTGATCGTCTCCGATGATCAGGGCTATCGCGATCTGGGGAGCTTCGGTTCAGAGGACATCAAGACACCCAACCTGGATCAACTGGCAAAGGAAGGAACACGGCTCACAAACTTCTATGTTACCTGGCCCGCCTGCACTCCATCACGCGGCAGTCTGCTGACGGGTCGCTCCCCCCAGCGTAACGGCACCTACGACATGTATCGCAACGAGGCGCCGGACTATGACTACAAGTACAAGCCTGATGAATACCGGGTCACCTTCGAGCGGATCGGAGGCATGGACACACGAGAGGTCCTGTTGCCAGCCGTGCTGAAGAAGCAGGGTTACGTCAGCGGCATCTTCGGCAAATGGGACCTCGGCATCCACAAGCGGTTCCTCCCCCTGGCACGGGGCTTCGACGAGTTCTACGGCTTTGTGAACACAGGCATCGATTACTACACCCACGAGCGCTACGGCGTGCATTCCATGTATCGCAACAACACCCGCACCGAGGCCGACCGCGGCCAATACTCCACGGACCTTTTCACTAGGGAGGCCAAGGACTTCATCGAGCGACATCACGACCGGCCCTTCTTTCTCTACGTTCCCTTCAATGCACCCCACAACTCGTCCAGTCTCGACCGGAAGATCCGGGGAAGCATCCAGGCTCCAGAGAAATACAAGGCGATGTATCCGGAACCCAAGGAACCCCAGTATGTGCAACGCACCATCAAGGGGAAGGAGGCCATGGTGCCCACAGCAGCAACACGTCGACGCGACTACATGGCCGCGGTCACCTGCATGGATGATGCCATTGGTGAACTCCTCGACCTGCTGGAGGAACACAAGATCGCCGACGACACGATCGTGATCTTCTTTTCCGACAATGGCGGTGGTGGCGGAGCGGACAATGCGCCACTCAAGGGTAAGAAGGGCATGATGTTCGAAGGAGGCATCCGCGTGCCCTGCATTGTGAAGTGGAAAGGCCATGTTCCTGCCGGTGCTGTCTCCGATGCCTTCCTGACCTCGCTTGAGATATTCCCCACCCTTTGCAAGGCCGCGGCCGCATCTCTTCCCAAGGATATTGTCTATGACGGCTTCGACCTCGTTCCCGTCCTCAATTCGGGTAGCTCTCCCCGCACGGAAATGTACTGGCAGCGACGTGGCGACAAGGCCGCCCGCGTTGGGAACTGGAAATGGGTGGAATCTGAAAAAGGCAACGGGCTCTTTGACCTGGCACAAGATGTTGGGGAAAAGAAGGACCTCTCCAAGTCCAACCCCAGGAAGTTGAAGGAAATGAAGGAAGCCTTCGCCCGTTGGACCCGAAAAATGGAGGAAGCAGAGCCCCGCGGCCCCTTCCGCGACTACTAGCAATCCTCACTTCGACCATCCAAGCGGTTGATTCCCAGAGGATTCCGAAAGCATCCGATCCGGCTCATTTCCATCTACCCATCGGCATTCATGTCCTGGCCAAGCCAAAAAAGTAGCTTCCCCACCCCCTTCTTGAACCTTCTTCCATGCGAATAACCGGTGAATTCACGGCGAAAATAGCCGGTTTTTCACAGGTTATTCACAGCTGTCACTTTTCTGTAAAAATCTCTTTACGACCCAAGGTATAGTGTTACGATCACCCGCACATCACAACCTGTTGTGGTCGGATCCTCAAGGGGATCAAGATGTCGTATTAGGCGTCTTTCCAAATTTTTCACTGGAATCGCGCCTTTTCCATCCCAGAAAAGAATTTAAAGCCAACAACCAAATCGACTGTAGACGCAACCCTCCGCCAGTACGCCAAAATGATAGACGCCAACGAATCCACGATCCCTGCCCAGGCCAAAGGCACCCGGTCCCGTGCCAAGAAGTCCAAGTCCCGCAAATCCCGACGCAACCTGACTCCCATGCAATTTGACAGGGTCTTCAGCAAGGAAGGCACCTGCCCCTTCGATGAGATCGAATGGGACAAGCGCTCCACCCAGATCACCGACGACACCGGCAAGGTCATCTTCAGCCAGAACGACGTCGACGTCCCCAAGTCCTGGTCACAGCTGGCAACCAAGGTGGTGGTGTCCAAGTATTTCTATGGGGAACAGGGAACTCCTGAGCGTGAAGGTTCGGTCAAGCAGCTGATTCATCGTGTGGCCCGCACCATCGCCGACTGGGGCGTGGCAGACGGCTACTTCGACAAGGATGGCGGCGAGGTCTTTTACAACGAGCTGGCCTGGCTCTGCATCAACCAGTATGGCGCCTTCAACTCCCCTGTCTGGTTCAATGTGGGTCTCTACCACCAGTACGGCGTTGGCAAGAACTCCGACCGCGGCAACTGGTTCTTCAACCGCGAGACCGGCAAGGTCGAGCGCGCCAACACCCAGTACGAATATCCCCAGGGCAGTGCCTGCTTCATCCAGTCCGTTGATGACAACATGGAGTCGATCATGCACCTCGCGTATGCCGAAGCCATGCTCTTCAAGTATGGATCCGGAACCGGGACCGACCTCTCCAGCATCCGCTCCAGCAAGGAGAAGCTGAGTGGCGGTGGACGCCCCAGCGGTCCCCTGTCCTTCCTGAAGGTCTATGACCAGGTGGCCAACGTGGTGAAGTCCGGTGGCAAGACCCGTCGCGCCGCCAAGATGAACACCCTGCGTGATTGGCACGGTGACATCGAGGAGTTCATCGATTCCAAGCAGATCGAG
>CAZKNW010000519.1:0-3305 GCA_964554035.1 uncultured Verrucomicrobiota bacterium | reverse complement strand
GGACCACCGCCCATTTTGGAAAATGGCACATGGGACGAATCCCCCCGTCCGAATACGGCTTTGATGCCCACGACGGACCCAACAACAACGGCGGTCCCGAGAACTCCTCCAATCCAAATCCCAAGCAGATCGAACTCACCACGGACAAGGGCGTTGAATTCGTCAAGAAGGCTGCTGCTGCAGGCAAGCCATTCTACCTTCAGATCTCCCACTACGCAGGACGTTCCGCCATGGATGCCCGACCTGAAACAATGGAGTTCATGCGCCAGCGCAATGGCAGCCGGAACATCACCCGCCTTGGCCATGCTGCGGTGGTTTACGAGGCCGATCAGGCCCTGGGACGAATCCTCGATGTCCTTGAGAAGACTGGCGTCCGCGAGAACACCCACATCTTCTTTACCGCGGACCATGGGAGCCAGGGCTCCAATATCCCATTCGGACGAGGAAAAGGATCGGTCCGCGAAGGTGGACTCCGGGTGCCCCTCATCTGGAACGGTCCCGGCGTCAGGCAGGGAGTCTTCATCACTACGCGGACCACGGGCGTGGATCTGCTCCCCACCATTGCAGGACTTGCAGAAATCGATTCCCTGCCCAAGGGACTGGAGGGAGGCAGCCTCGTCCCCGCCCTGCTTCGCGGATCCGACCAACCTGTCCAACGCCCCTTTGAGGATCTCGTCTTTCACTTCCCCCACTATGATTCCGATCCCAAGGGACCCGCCTCAGCCATCATCCACGACGATCATAAGCTCATTCACTACTATGAAACCAACACGCAGGAACTCTACGATCTGCACAAGGATGAATCCGAGCGCAACGACCTCGCAGCCCGTCAAACCGCGAAAGTCATGGATCTTCAGGGGCGGATGACCGCCTACCTCAAGGCCGTCCATGCCGAGATCCCCAAGGTAGACATGACCCGCCCAGAGGGTGCCGGTCAGGCTCCCAAGCCCAGGGAGCGTGAAGGAAAGGGTGGTGGCGGTGGAAAGAACGGGAAACCGGGTCCATTGACCACGCTCCTCGATCAGGATGGGAATGGCATCCTTTCGCCTGGGGAGATCCAGCAGGCCGCTGCTCGAATCCGAGCCGCTGACGTCAACAAGGACGGGATCGTCACCCAGGAGGAGATCCGATCAAAACGGCGCAAGCGATGAAAAGACCTGCTGTCATCGCAGCCGCCTGCCTGATGACCCTGACCGTCCTCGGTCAGTCCCTGATCCCAAATGGAACACTACGGCGCATCCTCGACAAGGATCGCGATGGAAACCTGAGCGAAAGAGAGATCGCCGACGCACCCAAAACGCTGCGTGCCCTGGACAGCAATGGTGATAAGAGTGTCAGCGCGAATGAACTAGGCGTCACCTCCACCGAACCGGAACGCCCAAGACGACAGGAAGGCTACCGAATGCCCACCCAACTCTTCAGGACGGAAGTTCCAGAAACAGACATCAACGTGATTTTGGGAGCCCCTACCGATCACTCCATCATATTCTCCCTTCAATCCAGAATGGCAACCGGCGTTCAGATCAAGTTGGGCCATCAACCAGACCTTCTCTCAAAAAGGCTGTTCGCTTCGCTGAAGCCGGAAGAAGCGAAGGAGATCACCCTCGAAGAATTGGAACCCGACACCCGTTATCACTACGACATCGAGGCCATTGACGGAGAATTCGAAACCCTCTCCGGCACCTTTCATACAGCCCGTTCGCACAGCAGTCGCTTTCATTTCACCATCCAGGCGGATTCCCATCTCGACTTCGGAACGGTGCCGGAGCTCTACGAACGCACGCTTCAAAACGTTGTGGAATCCGAAAGCGATTTCCATATCGCACTTGGGGACACCTTCATGGTCGACAAGCGGACGCGCTATCAGGACGCCGCCCCTCAATATAACGCCCAGCGGTATTACTTCAGCAGACTGGCCACCTCCACTCCGTTGTTCTTCGTGCTCGGCAATCACGATGGCGAGTTTGGCTATCGCCCTGAAATGGCCGCGTGGTCAGCAAGCCTCCGCACACTCCTGCTACCCAATCCCACAGCAGATCATTTCTATTCAGGTAGTCAGGATGAACTCAAGGGTATCGGAAGATTGGAGAACTATTATGGCTGGGAATGGGGAAACGCACTGTTTCTCTGCCTGGATCCCTTTCGGCATACCAAGGAAAGAAGAGGAAGCCAATGGACCAAGACCTTGGGCAAGCAACAATATGATTGGCTTCGCCGTTCGCTGAGAGAAAGCGATGCCGCATTCAAGTTCATCTTCATTCACTACCTCGTGGGAGGTCTCAACAATGAAACCCGTGGCGGAGCCTCCATCGCACACCTTCACGAATGGGGAGGACACAATCCCAAGGGTGATTTTGAATGGAACACCATGCGGCCCGGCTGGGAAAAGCCCATCCACGACCTGCTCAGAGAGAACGGTCCGGTCATCGTCTTCCACGGTCACGATCACCTTTATGCCATGGAGGAAAAGGACGGAGTCATCTACCAGGCCGTACCCCAACCAGCACACCAACGCTTTGGCAATACACGCACCGCCACCGAGTATGGCTACGGGAACGCAGTCGTTCGTGGAAGTTCAGGCCACATCGAAGTGGAGGTGGATTCCGAACGGACGACAGTCCGCTATCGCCACGCGTTCCTTCCAGGCCAGGAACAAGGCGGTTCCCAGAACGGAAGCATCTCCCATCAGTATTCCATCGACGCAAGGTAGGAGAAGGTTTTCCGCAGATTCAGAAAGGCCACAGATGAACTCGGAAAAACAATCTGCGGCTTCTCTGCCTGCCCCGCCACTGCGGGATCCCACTCCAAGGCCCTGAAGGGGCGAAAGGTAGGGCCCGTCGCTCCGCGCGGGCCTTTGAGTCGGACGTGGATTCAGAATGCAACGTTGCACAGGGACGCCAGGCTCGGGCGCTCACGGAGTGATCGCCCTACCTTTCAGGCGGCTACCGCGAACACCATTGGCCCACCATGCCAGTCCCTGAATAGAGGGACACCTCGGCGAAGCGTCCCTACCCTCAGAGCTCCCCGCAGATTCAGAAAGGCCCCAGATGATGAGTTCAGAAAAACAATCTGCGGCTTCTCTGAATCTGTGGGAAAATTCCCTTCATTCCTCAAGATCCGGAGGATCGACAGATGCTAGCCGGTGCGCGTCAGCCACCGGATTGGAGTCCACAGAAGAACGAAGAGTCCCGGAGGGACGACACATCCTACCTATCTCACCGGTCGTGATTCGTAATACTCCAATGCCTCGCGATACTCGCTGATCGCCTCCTCGGGCAGCACACCAGTGCTCCTTTCGATCTCCA
>CAZKNW010000518.1:0-3308 GCA_964554035.1 uncultured Verrucomicrobiota bacterium | reverse complement strand
CGCCTCCTATGACTACAGCATCTCGGCCACCGACAATTGTTCCCTCGTTCTGCTCACCAACCTGAAGGAAGGGCTTCCAAGTGGATCCGAGTTCCCTGTCGGTACTACCACTGTTACCTGGGAATACACGGATGACTCCGGCAACAAATCGACCCATTCCTTCAACGTCACCGTCACCGACAACGCCGCCCCCTCGTTTACCCTGAAGAGCGTCGGTGAAGGAATCCATTTTATCGGTTACCTGGGGCTGGATGGAACCCTGACCGTGACATCCGACGACCTCGTGGCCACGACGATGGACTGTTCAGAAGTCAGCTTCTCACTTTCAGAATCAGTCTTCACCACTGCGGACATCGGCTTCAAGTCCATCACCGTGACCGCCACGGACGCCTTCGACAATTCCTCGGCGCAGACCGCGGAACTGGTCATCCTGGCCGGCCTCGATTTCGGAGATGCCCCTGACACCTACGGAACCCTGATGGGCAGTGATGGTGCAAGACACAAACCCATCGAGGAAGACGGCATCCTGGGAACCGCCCGCGATCTCGAGGCCGACGGCCTGCCAGGGTCGACCGCCACAGGGGACGACGAAGACATAACGGTGCAAGGCGACTCCACAGATGAGGACGGCATCACCTTCCCTGAACTACTCCGGGGTGGCTCGGCAACCCTGGTCATCAACGTCCTGGGTGCCACGAGCAAACTCGATGGATGGATCGACTGGAACCACAACGGCGTTTTCGATCATCCATCGGAACAGGTCGCCGATTCCGTTTCCGTAGCGAGCGGAGAGACCCAACTGCAGATCGATGTCCCCAGCAGCGCACTTGGTGGGGACACCTACGCACGCTTCCGACTGAGTCGTGACGGAGACCTTTCCCCCACTGGGGGCGCTGAAGGTGGCGAGGTCGAAGACTATCGGGTATCCGTAACTGCAAACACGCTGCCTCCTTCGGTGGCACAACCCCTGGCCGAGACCAGCTATGGCATCCAGGTTCCCATTCAATACACCCTGCCTGAGGACCTCGGTGGAGAAGCGGTTGAACTCTCGTTCATTCCCGCCGGTCTGGGTTTTGAAAACCAGTTGATGGGCTTCAACTACGGACTGGCGACCTCTTCCGCAGGACAGCAGGTCATCTTCAACTTCAATGCGGCCAATCCCACTTCCTCAAGCGAGGTCCTCTACGGTGATCCCCTTCCGGATGGAACCTACGACGTGTCCATTTCCTACGTGGCGGCCGGAAGCGAAGTTCTTGGCCGGACGGAGATCGTGAATGTGACGGTCGACACCAGCGCCCAGACTCCCGTGCTCATTGCACCGGAAGCGAACGCCAAATTCTCCACCTCCCTGTCCCTGGGCTTCGAACTTCCCGAAGCCCCCCTCTCCGGCAGCATCAAGGTGGTCTTCGATTCCAGCAACAACTCACTGGACCGGAGCATCACCCTTTCCAGTTCGATCAATGCATCGGGCTTCCATTCCGTCGAGATTCCTGCAGGAGATCCGCTGTCCTCTGAACTGATCAGTGGCATCACACCCTCGAATGACATTCCACTCGGAACCTACAGCATCTATCTTCAATACCAGGATGCCGTGGGCAACACGGGCTTCTCGGCGTCTGTGTCGAATGTCAGCCGCATTGCGAACGACCCGACTCTCAGCGCCCTGAACATCACGGGCGGAACCCTCGTCCCTTCGTTCCAGCCGTCGATCTTCCAGTATTCCATCACGCTGCCCTATGGACAGTCCGCCGTCGGCATCGAGGCGATCGCCAACCTGCCAAATGCCACCGTGACCCTGACCGGACAGAGCGCCGGAATCGGCTCCAACGGCACCACGCGGGGCATTCCCGTAGGAGAGACCTCACTCACCATCGGGTGCATCCACAACACGGACTTCCTACTCTACCAACTCACCATCACCCGGGAGGAGGAGGTCATCCCCGTGACGGAACTGATTGCCACCTCCGCTCTGAACACGACCGTCAATACGCCGCTGGCCATTGCGATCAGTGAGGTGGCCGGACCGGAAAGAACTGATGCACTCTTCGACGAGACCATTGAGAATTCATCCGCAGGAGGGTCCTTCATCAGGACGGCACCTGACACCCTCACCTACACACCTCCAACCGATTTCGTCGGTGAGGACCATGCCTTGCTCGTCTTCCACTCCATGGAGCAGACCTTCTCGGTGCTGGTGACCATCCGCGTCAGCGGGAACCCGGAAGTCAGGCTGCTGCACACCAAGATGAAACCAGCCATCGAAGGAGACGATGTCGAGGTCACCTTTGCAGGACTCCCCGGTGTGGAGTACATCCTTGAGGCTTCAGACGACCTGAAGACATGGTCCCAGATCGGCACGCTCGTTGCGGGTCCAACAGGGGAATTGATCCTTCTTGATGAAGGCGCCATGGCTAGCAACACGCATCGCTTCTATCGTGTGCGCAGGGTGGACGTTGCAATCAGATGATCTTCCTCTCTGAAACTCCAATTTGAGTCCTTTTGTCGACTGCCACGGCAAAAGAAATACTTCTATCCCTTGTGCTTCGGGCAGTTTTGCCCTACCCCTGAACCACCTCCCCTTTTGGGGGAAAGGCCTCTTCTCCAGATTGTCACATGTCCGTCCTTCCGGGCGTGACTGGGATGTGATGAAGGCGAAAGGGCCGATTCAACTCTCATCTCCAACAACAACTTAAATCCAGAGAAAGGGGTGCCTCCCTGCACCCATCCGTTGTCTATGCCATCTGTAAAAGCCGCCCCGAAATATCGCCCCATCACGCTGAACCACCTGGACAAGCTCCCCCAGTATCAGGCACTGCCCAAGGAGACGCAGTTCGCCATCAAGGTGGTCGGCACGGTCCTTCCCTTTCGTTCCAACAACTACGTGGTTGAAAACCTCATCAACTGGGACAATCACGAACAGGACCCCTTCTTCACACTCAATTTTGGCAGACCCGAGATGTTGCGGCAGCGACACTTCGACTGCATCGCCGACCTTCTCAAGTCAGACGCCGACAGCAAGGTGGTCCAGAAGGCGGCCAACAAGATCCGATACGAGCTCAACCCCCATCCCGCTGGCCAGCACGAGCTCAACAAGCCCACCTACAAGGGGGAGGCCCTGCCCGGTATGCAGCACAAGTACAGGGAGACCGTCCTCTTCTTTCCCAGCCAGGGCCAGACCTGTCATGCCTACTGCAGCTACTGCTTCCGCTGGGCCCAGTTCGTCGGCATAGATGAACTGAAGTTTGCCATGAAGGAGGCCGACCAGCTGGTGGGCTATGTCCGCGAGCATCCGGAGGTCAGTGATGTGC
>CAZKNW010000517.1:0-3314 GCA_964554035.1 uncultured Verrucomicrobiota bacterium | reverse complement strand
TATTGGATGCCGCGTAATCATGCCTCTCCATGCCTAGTCGCGAGGTGTTCTCCACCACGTCTTCGAGGTCGGCAAAAGTCGTGTCCAGGAGGATGTAAATACCTGCTGTCATCAGAAATCCGATAAATAAAACCGTCTTCATTGTCATATTGATCCCTTTCTTCTCCAGTCGCGGGAATTAACCGGAATGGATTCAGTCGATACAGGGAAACAAGCATACAACGGACCAGCAGGTTGCTTCAGTTTTGTAACCTCCAATTGGGACAATTGGTGCCCCCTTCGGGCCATGGACGGAATCGGGACAACAAAAAGACGAACGGGACAGTGAAGACCAACAAGAGGACATCTCCTCCTCTCGTGGCATTCCCCTACCTGCAGCGGGCCTCCGGCTGTGTCCCCAAAAAACGACTCCTATCCAAACACTTTTTTGAGATAATCGATGCTTTCGGTGGCAATTCGTTCGGGGCCCTCCTCAAATTTGAAAACTTCCACCGAGACAAAACCATCATAACCGATCTCGTGCAGGGCTTCCGCGATCGGCATGAAGTCGACATCACCGAATCCAGGTCCCTTCAGGTTGGCATCGTTGGCGTGGAAGTAGGCGAAGCTGCCGGCCGACTCCCTGATCACCTGGGGAACGGGCTTGTCCTCTGATGACATCGCCTTGACGTCCAGAATGACGCTGAATGCCCTGCTCTTCAACTGTTCGGTGAACCGGATCGCCTCTTCCGCCGTGTTGATGAAGTTCGTTTCCGCAGTTGAAAGAGGTTCGAAGCAGATCACCACGTCCTTCTCCTCCGCCAGGCGAACCGCCGGACGGAAGACCTCCGTTGCCCATTTCCAGGCCTGCTCGAACTCAACTCCATCCATCAGGTTTCGCTGATAGGGTGATCCCACGATGATCCGAGTTCCGCCAATGTCGGCACAGAACTTCACCAATTCCTCGAAATAGGTCGCAGTCCTGGCCCTTACCCCAGCATCCGGATGTGTCATGTACATCCCCTCCGCCTTGACCAGAACCCAATGTATCCCTGAAATGGTGATTCCTACTTTCGCGGCGGTGCGGCGAATCTCATCCCTCTTCTCCTTCGAGATCTCCGTGACATACTGGGCAATCGTAAAGGGAGCGATTTCAAAGGCGTCGTAGCCCGCTTCTTTGGCAAATCGCATTGCCTTCTCCATCTCCCAACCCTCAAAGATTTCGCTGCAGATTCCGAACTTGATCATGGGAGGCATTAAATCTTCGCTCAAATTTGCCTGTCGAGACCCGATTCCCCCAAAAAGGCGCATTCAACCAACAGTTCAGCGCAGAGATCCATTCTTGGCAAGGATGGCTCCTCCGTAGAACCTTTTCCGGGAAAGAGAGCGCCTCACATGCAAGCGCGAGTGCAATTATGACGAATCTACTCATCACGGGCGGAGCCGGCTTTGTGGGATCCTCGCTGGCAAGGCGATTTAGAGAGGATCATCCCAAGGCGAGGATTGTCGCTATGGACAACCTCCACAGGAAAGGCAGCGAACTGAACGCCGCTCGCTTTCCAGAGGAGGGAATCGAGTTCGTGAAGGGTGACGTCCGTTTCCTCGATCAGCTTCTGGAGATCCAGGGCGACTTCGATCTTGTCATCGATGCCTCCGCCGAACCAAGTGTCCACGCGGGAAAGGCGGGAGAGGAACAGGCCTACGTCATCCAGACCAACCTGAACGGCACCATACATTGCCTGCAGTTCGCCCAGGAACGAAATGCCGCCGTCATCTTCCTGAGCACCAGTCGGGTCTACTCCATCGATGCCTTGAGGGAAATCCGCTTGGAGGATCAGGCCACTCGGCTGACACCCGCTCAGGAACAGTCTTTTTCCGGGCTGTCGGGTCAAGGCGTCTCCGAGTCATTTCCGACCACCGGCCTAGGGGCCCGATCGATTTATGGCACGACCAAGCTGGCATCCGAACTTTTCGCCGAGGAATTCGCCCATTCCGCAGGGGTTCCCTGCGTGGTCAATCGCTGTGGGGTCATCGCAGGTCCCGGCCAGTTCGGAAAGACCGACCAGGGTGTCTTCACCTTGTGGGTGGCCCATCACTTCTTTGAGAAACCACTTCGATACACCGGCTTCGGAGGCCACGGGCATCAGGTCCGCGATATTCTTCACCCAGCCGATCTCTATGAACTGATCTCGCTCCAGATTGAGTCGATGGACAACCTCAAGGGCGATGTCTTCAACGTTGGTGGCGGAGTTGAGGGAAGCGTCAGTCTGGCGGAATATACCTCCCTCTGTTCCGAAGCGACCGGGAAGACCATCCCCATCGCATGCGAGCCGCAAACCTCCCCGGTCGACATCCCATGGTATGTCACGGACTATTCACTCGCGAAGGAAAGGTTCGGCTGGCAACCTCGAAGGAAACCCTCGCAAATCGTGGGCGAGATCAACAATTGGTTGAGAACTGAGGGCGAACTGACGAAAAGTATATTTGCATGAGTGTTGCCATCATCACCGGAGCTTCCGGCCTGATCGGAAGCGAGGCGTCGCGTTTTCTGCATGAAAAGGGAATGGACGTCATAGGCGTCGACAACAACATGAGGGCCTATTTCTTTGGGCAGGAAGCATCCACCGACTGGAATGCCGACAAGCTGAAGAAGGAACTGGGCACCTACCAGCATCGTGCCGTGGACATCCGGGACGAGGAAGCCATCAACGGACTGTTCCGTGAGTTTGGCTCGGAGATCAAGCTGGTTGTGCACTGCGCTGCCCAGCCTTCCCACGACTGGGCAGCAAGGGAACCCATCACCGACTTTTCCATCAATGCCACCGGGACCATCAACGTCCTGGAGGCACTGAGGAACCACGCGCCGGACGCCGCCATGGTCTTCACCTCGACGAACAAGGTCTACGGGGACACGCCAAACCGGCTGCCTCTGGTCGAGCAGGAACTCCGCTACGAACTCGAGCCTGGGCATCCCTACGCGGAAAATGGAATCGACGAGTCCATGAGCATCGACCAGACGAAACACTCCGTCTTTGGTGCCAGCAAGGTGGCTGCCGACGTGATGTGCCAGGAGTATGGCCGATACTTCGGCCTCAAGGTAGGGATCTTCAGGGGAGGATGCCTGACGGGGCCGGCCCACAGCGGCGCCGAACTGCATGGATTCCTCGCGTATCTCGTGAAATGCCAACTCACAGGCACGCCCTACACCGTCTTTGGCTACAAGGGCAAACAGGTCCGGGACAACATCCACAGCGGCGATCTGGTCAATGCCTTCTGGCACTTCTTCCAGGCTCCCCGTCCCGGCGAGGTCTACAACATGGGTGGATCGAGACACA
>CAZKNW010000516.1:0-3319 GCA_964554035.1 uncultured Verrucomicrobiota bacterium | reverse complement strand
TGAACGCGCAGGGAGAGGACGTGGTTGCAGGTGTCCGCACCCCGCTGCCTGTAGCCGAGCTGAAAAAGACGGCTCCCCAGCCCTACAAGGAGCTGGAGGATGTCCGCAAGAAGCTCGAGAAGCACTTCACGGACATGCAGGACTTCGAGTTCACAATCGAGGAAGGCAAGCTCTTCATGTTGCAGACCCGCAACGGCAAGCGCACCGGTCTTGCAGCCGTGCGGATTGCCTGCGAGATGGTGAAGGAAGGCCTGATCGACTGGCAGACTGCCATCACACGTGTCCCGGCTGAACAATTGGACCAGGTCCTGGCCCCGATTTTTGATGAAGCTGCCGTCAAGAAGGCCGCAGAAATCGCAACAGGTCTGCCTGCTGGACCAGGCGCCGCCACCGGCAGGATCTACTTCAATGCCGAGCGAGCCGTCGCTGCCGCAGACAAGGGAAGCAAGGTGCTCCTCGTTCGTGTCGAGACCTCCCCCGAGGATCTTCGCGGCATGATCGCGGCCGAAGGCATTCTGACTGCCCGTGGTGGGGTGAGTTCCCATGCAGCACTGGTTGCCCGTCAGATGGGCAAGGTGTGTGTATGCGGTGCCGCCGCACTGCACATCGACTACAACAAGCGTGTGCTGACCGTCGGCAAGAAAAAGTTCAAGGAGGGCGATTACCTCTCCATCGACGGAACTTCGGGCAAAGTTTTCGCTGGCGAGATCCAGACGGCTCCTTCAGAGGTCATCCAGGTCCTCGTTGACAAGAAGCTGAAGGCCGAGAAGAGCGAGATCTTCCAGAACTTCAAGAAGCTCATGGACTGGTGCTCCAAGGTGACCGAAATGGGTGTCCGCACCAACGCCGACGCACCGGACCAGGTCGCCACGGCCGTGGCATTCGGAGCGCAGGGCATCGGCCTGACCCGCACGGAGCACATGTTCTTCGAGGGGGACCGGATCGACTATGTTCGCCAGATGATCCTCGCCTCCACCGAGAAGGAGCGCAAGGCAGCCCTCAAGAAGCTGCTTCCGTTCCAGCGCAAGGACTTCGCAGGCATTTTCAAGAGCCTGAACGGACTTCCAGCCACGATCCGTCTCCTGGATCCCCCCCTGCATGAGTTCCTTCCCCACACCAAGGAGCAGCAGTTGGACCTGGCCAAGAAGCTGGGAATGAAGGTGGAGCAGGTCATGGCTCGTGTTAATGAGCTTCATGAGTCCAACCCGATGCTCGGGCATCGTGGCTGCCGCTTGGGAATCTGCTATCCTGAGATTTCCGAGATGCAGGCGAGGGCGATCTTCGAGGCTGCTGCCCAGATCCAGCAAAAGGGAATCAAGGTCGAGCCTGAATTGATGGTTCCACTCGTCGGGTTCAAGCGAGAACTTGAACTGCAGGTTGAAGTAATTCACCGCGTGGCCGCCGAAGTGGCTGAAGCCAAGGGAGTGAAGTTCAACTACAAGGTCGGAACGATGATCGAAGTCCCTCGTGCCGCCCTCACGGCAGGCGAGATTGCTGAAGTGGCTGAATTCTTCAGCTTCGGCACCAATGATCTCACGCAGACCACGCTCGGAATGAGCCGTGACGACATGGGAAGCTTCCTGCCCACTTATCAGGAGTCTGAGATCCTTCCGCAGAACCCGTTTGCCTCCATCGATCAGAACGGTGTGGGTTCCCTGATGCAGCAGGCCGTGGCCTCTGCCAAGGCGGCTCGTCCTGACATCAAGCTAGGTATCTGTGGTGAACACGGTGGCGATCCTGCCAGTGTGAAGTTCTGCCACGGCCTTGGCCTGAACTACGTCAGCTGCTCACCATACCGCGTTCCGGTTGCACGTCTTGCAGCAGCCCAAGCTGCTCTCAAGGCAGGGGGAGCAGTCGCCCCAAAGAAGAAGGCCTCCAAGAAAAAGGCCAAGAAGAAGTAATTCTTCTCAAGCAGTAGCTTGATTTGACCAACAGCCCTTCGATGCCAACATCGGAGGGCTGTTTTTATCTTCTCGCATCTCCATCATGCGACCGTCTCCAGAAGCGAATCACTCCTACCAGAAAGCCCCCCCAGATGAGGTGAACCGCGATTCTGGAGATCAGGTGGTAGCCATGAAAGAAGGAATGGCCGGGCCAAAGCCAGTCGAACACCTGCTTCGGAAAGAGGATAAACCTGTAAACGAAGTGCAGGACATGGATGATCGCATCAAGATTGATCAGACTGGGCGGAATTCGGCTCAGGACGTTGAGGACGACCGAAATTCCTGTCAGGACAGCGAAATGGAGAAGGGATAGGGTGATCACGGGTTTCGCCCAGTCCACTTTCTCAGATTTCCAGTCTAATGTTGCCGGATCAGAATTCACTTTCGAGCCGTCGTGGTTTTGCTAGCATTCGAAGTAGATCGTTGGAGGAAGCAAAACAACCGGTAATGGAACCTAAAGGCAAACAAAACTACACACATTGGGTCGCGATCCTGACATCAACCCGGGATTCGAAATGGGCAAGTTGGCTGAAACAGCGTCTTCTTGGCTATCAGGTTCCCGCACACCTTGCGGGGAAGCCCTCCGCGGATGGTGAAGTTCCTGTCAGGATCGACAAGATCCATGTCGTGGAGGTCTCCGATGAAGAGGGAGCAGAACTGCCAGGCACGACTATTGATTTGCTGCGCCAGTCCCGCTACCTCGTTGTCATCTGCAGTCCGGAAACCGCCAAGTCTAAGAAGGCCGAGAGGCTGGTGGCGGAATTCAAGAGAGGCGATCGCGAACACAGGGTCCAATGCCTTATCGTCGACGGTGAACCCTTTGCCTCTTCGCGCCTCGAGCCGGACGCCGAGGAATGCCTGCCCACGACGATCAAGTATGAGGTCGACAAGAATGGAAACCTTACCGACACCCCGTCCTCTCCTTATGCCGCGGATGTCAGGCAACACAGGGATGGACGGCGCAACAGTTTTCTTCGCGTCTTTGCCGGTATTCTCCGGGTGGAGTATGAGGACCTGAGGGAGTGGGACCATAGTGAGATGCAGAGGAAGAACTTTCACATCATGATCGCTTGTTCCCTCCTCATCGTGCTCCTTGGTATCACGTCGCTCTATCTACTTGTAAGGGTAACCCAGGCGGAGCTATCCGCGGGTAATGCGGCCGAGTATTCCCGTCAGCTCGAGACAGAGATCAAGAAGCTGAAGATCGATATCCAGGATGCTGGAAAGGGCAGTCCGAAGCCGTAGAGGCAAGAATGGGGGCTCCATTGAACCAATCCGCGGAAGATCGATACAGGAGGGATATAGAAAGGGAGATCCATTACTCCCAGGTGCGGGAAGACATCTGGAAACAGGCTGTTGAGCGCGCGGGCGAAAGG
>CAZKNW010000515.1:0-3323 GCA_964554035.1 uncultured Verrucomicrobiota bacterium | reverse complement strand
TCACCATTGCAGTAATGGTTTCACCAGGATGAAGAATCAATTCGAGAACGCCATCTTCGTTCATGATCGGCGCTCCTGACTTGCCATCAGGTTTGACCGAGACGATGACCTTTGGGGCAGAAGACAGCTTGATCTCTCCCAAGGTTCCGATTTCCTTCGAGATCTCTTCACCCCTGATCGTGGCATGGGCGGTCAGCTTGGTCTTGCCCTTCCAGTCCGCTCCCGGTGCCACGGCATTGGCGTCCGCATTGACAACACCCAACGCCTTGAAATGACCGGCTTCAATGGTGATGGGACTGCTGGCGGAAAACCCTGGTGGCAGATTCCCCACCTCGATCCTGACCTCTCCCTCGAACCCATCGATCCGGTCGATCTCGACGGAGAATTCACGACCGCTTCCTGGACTGATCTTCGGATTGGCACCGGTGATCTTGGCAGTGAAGTCCGGTGTCCTCGGACGGACCGAAAGCTTGTAGTGGAAGTCTCCGCCACCAAAGCCGCGAACGTCGGAAACCTTCACCACGTATCGTCCGGTTTTGGGAACATCGAAGCGCAATTGGGAATCTTCGCCCCAGCGACGCAGCGGCTCATCATCGTTCTCGAAATACACAGGAAAAACGGGAAGCCCATTGGGGCTCGGTTCCGCATCGGGAGGAAATGGTTTCACGATATAACAGTTCTGCCCCAAGGGATGTGCCTTGGCAGTCGTTCCAAAGAAGGTGTGCCGCTGACCAAAACCGGGATAGACCTGGAAGCCTGAATCCGGACCGCGTGGATAGAGGAACAACTTCACGACCTCTCCATTGACG
This sequence comes from uncultured Verrucomicrobiota bacterium, assembly GCA_964554035.1. Lineage (GTDB taxonomy): Bacteria > Verrucomicrobiota > Verrucomicrobiia > Limisphaerales > CAZKNW01 > CAZKNW01. Next base: position 2,514 of record CAZKNW010000515.1, on the reverse strand, counting down.
AAGAGGTACTCGTTCAACTCCATTTCGCGCCAGTTGTGCAGACGAAAGTCATTGGCCGTCATGGAATCCTTTCCCCGGAAGGTCAGCCAGGAATCGCGCACGGCCTGAAGCTTCGCCTGAAGCACTGGTTCTCCCTTGTCATCGAGGATCACCAGCTTGGAATCCAGCGGTGACTTCTTCCTCGAGGCCTCGATGTCAAACATCCACTCCTCACCTTCCTTCGCATCAAAGGCGAAGAAATCCTCATCGCCCACCTGACCGATCGCCCCCTCCACTTCGGCCGGAATCGAAAGTGGCTGGGCCTTGACCACCTGGTTGTTCGGCTCCGACTCCTTCACCTTCGAGATTCTCTGCTCGCCCATCATACCGGCAGCATGCCCCCGCTCATTTGAAGCACCGGTCCCAGCCACCGCCTCGTTCATGAATTCCACGGCGAACTTCTTCATGCTTCCATCCATCCAGGCGGCAGTGATCGAGTTGCCCTTGCCATCCGTCGCCATGGCATTGGAGACATCCTTCTGTCCTTCCCAGATCCTTTGCAATGCCAGTTCAGGCAACGACCAGAGCTTGATGGAATGGTCCGCCGACGAGGTCGCCAACCATTCACCCTGAGGATCCACCAGCAGCCTGAGAATGTCGTCCTCATGTGCGAACCGTGCATGGATGAGGGGATTGATCTCCGGCTTCTCCCGGGAAACAAGCTTCCACATCCGGATCCGATTGTCCGCCCCCGCCGAGAAGACAAGACTGTCATCCGGTGAAAAGACGACCGAAAATTGTTCGCCTTGCGGCTGGTTCAGGGTGTCCAGACGAACTCCATCGCTGACTCGCCAGAGCTTGGTGGTTTCATCGGCACTGGAGCTCGCAAGGATCGATCCATCCCTGTTGAAGGCGAGGTCGAAGATGGCCCCATTATGGGCATCCAGGGTATTGATGATAAAGGCGTCCTCCAGTCTCCAAAGTCGGATCAGACGGTCGTACCCGGCTGTCGCAACGAGCTTCCCGTCGGGAGAGATTTCCGCATCGAAAAGGACATCGGTATGGCCTTCGCCCAGGATCGCAAGCAACTTGCCTGACTTCAGGTCCCACATCCTCGCCTCGCCCCGCAGGCCCGTCACACCCGACGCGGCAATGATTTCCTTGCCTGATCTCGAGAAATGAACCGAATTAACCTTGCCGGGAAGACCTTCGAATCGCCGGACCAGCCTGCTGTCATTCGCATGCACGACATCCACGCGCCCAAAGCGCCCAAGGGCCATTAGCCTTCCATCTGTGGAGAGCTCCATGCTGGTGATGGCCTCATAGGCACCTTCCCCCGCCTTCACCTCCGGAACGGAAAGCACCCTCATGGTTTCACCTCCCCCTTCCCCCGGCATTGCTCCTGCGGCGACCCAGTCCGACAGTATACGCTTTTGCTCGTCTGAGAGCTGGGGCTCCCGACGAGGTGGCATCTTCGGTTTCTCCACTCCCTTGATGAGACGGATCAGGAGGCTTTGCGATGCATCACCCGGCACCACGGCCGCGCCACTTTCACCGCCCTTCAACAGGGATGAAAGGGACTCCACTGAGAAGGCGCCGTCCGGATCGGATCCACTGTGGCAGCCGGCACAGTACTCCTTGAAGATGGGAGCCACATCGCGGTTGAAGCCAGGCGCCGCCTGCAGTCCGGCAACCCCCAGGCAGATGAACAAACTGGTCCAGATACGTTTCATTTCAATCAATGCTGGAAGAGGAATTCACGACTGGTCATCAGTGCCCAAAGGAGATCCTCGATGACCTCGCGGCGTTCACCTTTTGGAGCGTCCTGAAAGACCTTCTGCAGGCCTTTCGATTCACGATCCGTGGGCTTGCGGGAAAGACAGCGGAGATAACATTCATCAATGATCTCCGAAGCCTCCACCTTCTGGTCGAGCAAGGAGGCCACCAGTGAACAGTCAGGATCACGAAGACGCTTGTTGAGCGTGTCTCCATTGGCAAGGTGAAGCACCTGGACCATGCTCGGGATGTTGGAACGTTCACACTCACAGGTGATGGCCCGTTCATTGCGCCCGAAGGTTTCCAGGAAGTAGGACTTCACCGAGGAATCGAACAACTGAAGCGCACGGGTTCCCTTGGGATAGAATTTCGTATCCTGTGAACTTCCGTCCGTAAGAACGACCTTGTTGAAATCGGCCGGCAGATCTGTCACACCGACAATGGCATCATGAAGGACTTCCGCCATGAGCCGCCTTGGATAGTAACGGCTGAAGTGCCGGTTTTCGTCCCTGTTCTCCGGAAGGACCCCCGAACTCCGCTGGTAGGTCTCACTCATCATGATGGTGCGCATCAGGATCTTAAGGTCGTAGCGGTTGGCCACAAGAAAGCGGGAGAGTTCCTCCATGAGCGGTTCATTGCTTGGTGGATTTGAAACCCTGAGATCATCAACCGGGTTGACGATGCCGATGCCAAAGAAGGCGGCCCAGACACGATTGACGATGGATCTGGAAAAACCTTCGTTCTCAGGCAAGGTCAACC
>CAZKNW010000514.1:2438-3335 GCA_964554035.1 uncultured Verrucomicrobiota bacterium | reverse complement strand
TTTGAGCTGGTGCCTGTTTCCGAGGAGACCCTGATCCGTTTGACCGGGCTCCCCAAATGGACTGCTGAACAGGCGCTGCCAAGGGACTTTTTCGAGAAGTTGAAGGCCGAAACAGGTTGTGAAGCCGTGCTTTTCGGCAACCTGACGGAATATCATCCCTACCGGCCCATCCGCATCGGCTGGTCTCTCAAGCTGGTCGAGGTGGAAGAAGCGGGAATCATCTGGTCGGTCGACGAGAGTTTTGACGGTGCGGATCCGCGGGTTTCGGCCTCGGTACAGCGGTTTTTTGCCTCAGGGGAGGGTGCCCAGGATTCCTTCTCGGACCAGCAGTCCGCTCTTTATTCGCCACGGAGGTTTGGGAAATACACGGCCTACGCTGTCTTCAGTACATTGCCTCCCCGAACAAATTCTCCTAAAGAACTTCTTCAGACTGCCGATCAGAATGAGTGATGGACAATAGTGAATCAACCATGCCTGCCGTAGAAAGAAACGAGAGATGCAGATAAACTCGAACAACTACACAGGAAACGTGGCCCGGGTGGCCTACGTTTCGAATAGTGGCAAGGCCGGAGCTCCCAAGGGCGATCGGGTCCAATTCGACCAGACCGCCTCGCTTGAGAAGGCGCTCAAGGAGACTCCAGATGTGCGCCCCGACGTGATCGACCGCGCGAAGGACCTGGTTGCCAATCCCAACTACCCACCTCCGGAGGTCATCAAGAGGATTTCCAACCTTCTGGCCATCCATGTCCAGGAAGAGAGTGAAGTAGACCTGTAAACAAGGGAAAAAGGGGAACGATGACAATGCTTGGGAACAATCCGTGGAATTCCTACAAGGAGATCGCGTTTCAAACGGCGCACCCCGCCCAGTTGGTCCTCATGCTCTATGAAGGGGCCATC
>CAZKNW010000514.1:0-2428 GCA_964554035.1 uncultured Verrucomicrobiota bacterium | reverse complement strand
TCCGCTTCATGGAGCAGGCCCATGCCGCCTTCGAGAAGCAGGACGATCCCATCGAGTTCAACCAGGGTGTATGCAACAATCTGCTCCGTGCTCAGGCGATCATCAACGAGTTGAACCTATCCCTCAACATGGAGCAGGGTGGGGAGGTTTCCGAGAATTTCCGCAACCTGTACAACTACTTCGATCGCCGGCTTCAGGAGAGCAACATCAGCAAGGAGCCTGAAGGCATCGACGAGGTCATCTCCAAGGTCACCGAGCTGCGTGACGCCTGGTCACAGATGATGGAGGAACAGGGTCTCAAGGTTGAGGCGTCCACACCCCTGATGGCAGGTGCCTGACCCGAGAGGAGACAATACCATGGGAGCCCGCGAGGAAATCTTCGAATTCTACGATGAGTGGCGGGAGCTGAGCACCGAGGAGGCGGCGGCGATCGGAAAGAATGAATGGAGTGAGGTCAACCAGTGCCAGAACCGTAAGGCCGCCCTTCAGAAGCTCATCATCCAACGCTCCCCCCAACTGCACTCCGAATGCACTCCTGCCGAGCAGGAGGCACACGACCAGGAACTCCGCTGCGTCATCTCCGAACTGATTTCAATGGAGCGCAGGAACGGAGAACTCATCGCTGAGAAGAAGGATGCGCTGGCCGACGAGATCCACGGACTCGACAAGAGCAGTCGCAATCTCAGCCGCATCAAGGAGGCCTATGCTTCCAAGCCTCAGGCGGCCTGGTTCTCCTATTCCTAGGCCTTTTCCAGCCTATTTTCCAATCAGCATCTTGACTCCAACGAGCAGGAGCAGTCCTCCGAAGACCCTCTTCAGCGTTGCCTGTGGAAGCGACTCCGCGAACTGGGCTCCCAGCCATGCCCCGAGGATGGCCGTTGGGATCAGCAGGGCGGCGATCTTCAGGTCCACGTTTCCCTGGTTGTAATGCTTTACCGTGCCTGAGATGGCGGTGGGAATGATGACGGCGAGTGAGGTGCCGATGGCGATCTTGGTGTCCAGCTTCAACAGGAAGACCATGGCCGGGACCATGATGATGCCGCCGCCCACACCGCAAAGCCCGCTGATGACTCCACTCACGAGGCCGATCGTTCCCGCAATCAAGAATTTCATGGGGCGGTTATCGTCGCTAGCTGTCAGGGGGGCAATGGATTTCTAGGTTCGACAAGGTGAGATCGAACCACTTATGTTCCCTAAGTTATGGCCGAATCAGGAGACAACCTAGGAAGCTTCAAGAACGCCATCTGCATGCGTAACGGATGGTTGCCCAGCAGTTACATGGACAAGGTTCTCTGGCGCTGTATGCACAAACGGGGCGTTTACGTCGCCCGACTCATCAATGCCCTAAATCCGGGCTACTTCAGGCGTGATCGGGAGCTGATCATGGAGATTGGGGATGCCACCAATCTGATGGACTTCAAGGAGGCGCTTTCGAAGTTTGCGTCCGACAACAAGAAACGCGGTGGGCTGTTGAGGGGGGCACTCAAGCTCAGGATCTCCGGCCAGCGGACCATGCGGCTTGGAGCCGAATATTTCGGCTGAGATCGAGTCCTACTTGGCGGCCTTCTTGGCGCGCCGGATGGCACCCAGTCGCTGTCCGCAGATGGCGTTCCATGAGTTCATCAGGTCGTCTGAGTCCTCCAGCAACTTCTCCAGGACCTCCCTGTCGATGGTGACGGCCACCGTGTCCTCCTCGACCATCGCCGTCTTCCCGTCGGGTGTGCCGATTTCTGAGACAATCCCGACCACAGACTCGTCGCCGAAGTTGCCGGAAGCCGAGATTTCCAGGTCGAGGCCTTCTTCCGGGGTGATCTTGATGGTGCCGTTGAAAAGGATGTAGGCGGTCTTCTCGATATCGAGCTCCGTTCCCTTGGTGAACCTGGAGCAGATCGCCGGGAATTTCTTGATGTCCTTGCTGTAGGCCTCTCCCAGATGGGGGAAGATGCGCTCCGAGGTCAGGACGTTTTCAACAATGCGCTGGCGGATGATGCCATAGATGACGTTGGCGACATCCTGGGTGCGGTCGAGGAATTCCTTGAACTCAACATTCGGTATCTCGAGCATGAGGCCGTCTTCCAGGGCCTTCACGCCTGCGGTGCGGTCGATGTTCGGAATCCAAAGCGTGAACTCACCGGTCATCTGTCCCTTGGGGATCGGAATCGGCTCGGGATGCCTGGGGATCTCGACGACGAGCGTTCCGGAAACAGGAAAGAAACAGCTGTTGGCGGGATCACCGACGCTGAAGATGTTTTCCCCCGCCTTGAACAACCTGGGCTGCGAGACCTCGATCACATTGAAAAGCAGCTCCGGTGGCATCTGGCTGAAGAGGATGTGATGCTGGGGAGGGTAATCCTTGCTCGGCTTGATGTCCGAGCGGCCGATCATGTGGCAAAGTTCATGCACTGGCTCGCTCGCGTTCAATTCCAGG
>CAZKNW010000513.1:0-3341 GCA_964554035.1 uncultured Verrucomicrobiota bacterium | reverse complement strand
CATTCTCCACCTGCATCAGGGCCATCCCTTGCTGAATGACAAACCCGCCGCCATCGTCGTCACCACAGCCGACCTTGATCACTGGCGCTTTCCAGACCTGAAATTTGCCCTGATCGATGCCTCAGGCTTCACGACCTACGAAAACATCAAAGAGATGCTTGAGACCTGCCCGTCTCATCTCAAAGAATTGCTCCACCCACGAGGCAACTGATGGCACTGCGCGACCTCAATCCAGAACTCCGCTCCAAGCTCTCTGAAAAGGAGAAGGCCATCGGGCTTTTCATCGCCTTCACCGCCCTGCTCTTCCTGGCTGCCTTCGCAGTCCACACCTGGCGCACCGCCCTGGCGCGGGGATGGATGGATGAGAAGATCTACTACACCACCAGCATCGACGACGCCACCGGCATCAAGGTGGGCGATCCTGTGAAGTTGATGGGCTTCGACGTGGGTGAAGTCACCAAGGTGATCCCCAACGAACCCAGCGCCTGGTTCAACGTCACCATCGAGTTTTTTGTAAAGCGTGGGGACTACAACTACCACGGCTACATCTGGAACGACTCCTTCGCCACCGTGAACTCGCTCAACCTTCTGGGCACCCGCTACATCGAGTTGAACAAGGGAGAGACCGGTATTCCGACCGTCCGCGAGGAAAACGGCATCATCACCGGCATGCTGGTGGAAAGCCGGTTCGCACAGATGAAGAACGAGGAATCCGACCGCTGGGCCTCCATCGCGCGCAAGAGCCGCATGGACGAGCTGGGCATCACCGACATGACCTGGCAGCAGGCCAAGGTGGAGTTCAGCCTTGAGGAACCCAAGCTTCGGGATGTGGACATCTTTGGGCTTCTCTCGCCAAAAGAGCAGGAATCCCTCTATGACCCCATCAAGAAGGACAGCCGATTTTGGCTCAAACCCGATGAAACCATGGCACTGGGCGATCGGCTCGAAGGCGTGGCCAAGACCATTGAGGGTACCCTTCCCAAGATCTTTGTCATGACCAACCAGGTGAACCGGATTCTGGAAAACTCCGTGGCAGCGACCTCCAACCTGAACAGCACCATCATGACGGCACAGGGAGCCGTCTCCAACCTGACCTCCATCACCACCCAGTTGACCGGCAAGAAGGGCGCCCTTGGCGACTGGCTCTTGCCCGCCGAGATCAACACCAACATCCAGTCCATCCTTTCCACCGCGACAGGGAGCCTGACCAACGCCGACCAGACCATCGCAGCCGCCCGGCTGACGCTCACCAATGCCAACACGACACTGCAGCACATCGATGGCGTGCTCAAAGGTGCCAGCAATGTGGTCGATACCACGGATGCCCAGATTGTCCTCCTTGCCTCCAACCTGAACTACACTCTCAGCGGCGTGGGTGACATCACCCACAACCTGAGGGACCAGGTGGATTCCAACACCAACATCCTCACTGACATCTCCTCCCTCGTCGTCAGCGCCGATGAATTGATCCGGGGATTGCAGAAACACTGGCTCCTGAAATCAGCGTTCAAAAAGGACAAGAAGGAACAGGAGGAAGAAGAGGAAACAGAGAAAAAGAAGCTCCAGTCGGATCCGTTCCTGAAAGGGGCTGGAAGACTCTAAAGCCAAAGGCTTTCAAGCAAATCAAATTGCAGAATCCTTGAGACGAGGTATCCCAGCGAAGCTGTCGCCAAACAAGCTGCGGGGATCATTCCATATTTCCAGGATAGCAGCTTCCACATCATCGTCATTGCCCGCCGCGAAGCTTCCTGTTCCTTGAACTGACCAACAAGCTCAAGCAGGTGCGAAGCTTCCTCAGCCACTTCCTCTGATTCATGTTTGGAAAAGCGAATGAACTGGGATTCTCCTTCGATCAAGACTTGTTTGGTGGAAGGAACAAACGGCCACAATCCGATAGCCCAGCCAGCTTTCGTGCAATAGCCAAGGAACTGCAAAAAGCGGAGACACATTGGGCTTCCAAAACAGTCATTTGCAGAGCAGAGGGAATCATTGTCCAAGGCCTCAATCACCATTCTCATGATCGCAGAAGTTCCCGTATAAACCGTATATTGGTGAAAGGCATCAGAACATAGATCACCACAAAAAAGTCCCCTCTGAGATCCTCATGGCAATCCTCCAAGCCATCAAAACGACGAGCGACACGAAGTGGGCTTCCATACGCACTTCCTAACACCCGCCACGGAACGCCCTTGAAGGATCTATACTTCATTCTTCAGGATCATTTACTCAACTTCACCTCAGGAGAATGAAACCAACCATTCCAGCAACGAGGATCAACAATCCAACCATCGTTGCCTTGGGGCTGTAGAGGGACATTCTTCCTCCCTTGCCCTTTTCAAAACCGCGACGGTCTTTCGGGTCCTCCACCAATCCCCGTCTTGGATCGTAGTCAGTCATGCTGCTCCTTCGCCGGTTTAGCTCTTCTTCCAAATTCCCTGACGATCACAATGATCACACCGATCACCATCCCGGCTACGGCGCCTTGGGTAAGTCCCTGCCCGACACCCGCGGCAACAGGATTGAAATCCGGGCTCGAGCCATTGAAGAAGACCGCCCTGTAATAATCGGGAATCAGCTTACCCAAGAAGAACCCGGCGCAGCATCCCATCAGGCCAAACACCAGAGTGCTGGCGACCACGGCAATGAGGGATTGTTTATATTCTCCGAGCATGGGCTAAAGCATCTCCAGAAGACCCAGACGCCATGGGATCTCCCCATATTTTTTTCCACTTCTCTGCGCGTTGGTGGCGCCTTGAAAGACCAGTCTCAAATTGGTTGGATCGACCTCCAGCCTTTGATCGCTACCCGCTCGTAGGATCTCGCCGTGACTGATGGCATCGGTCCAATGTCCCGAGGACTGCTTCACGTTCTTCAGCGATGCAAAGTTCTTTTCCCGACTGTCCGCAAGAGGCATCCACGGTCCCTCAAGTCTCTTGGACAAATAGGCCTTGAAGTAGCGCCAGCCATGACCGTTCTGGGCCTCGACAAAGGTCAGGTATTCGTTCTTCCCCTTGATCTTGTAGGTATGGCTCGCTTCAAAAATGTCCCCCTTCACCACAAGCTCAGGTTTCGACCATCCATGAGGAAAGTCCTCCAGCTTCGTCTCCTCCCTCCACATGTGACCGTCGAGAGTCGTGAAGAAAAGATGGGCCTTTTCTTCGTCGCAGATCACCCAGAAATCAAGACCTGCCTTCTGCCCGGCACATTGCGCCTTCAACGACCTGACCGGCGACCATGAGGCCGGGTCCGTGATGTCATCGGTCGTGGCAAAGGAGGCGCCATATTGGGGCTCCCAGGATTCATCACTGGCCTGGCAGATAAGATACCATTTCTTCTTCGGT
>CAZKNW010000512.1:0-3342 GCA_964554035.1 uncultured Verrucomicrobiota bacterium | reverse complement strand
GATTGCCAGAACATCCGGATCGGCAGCGGCCTGCTGGAGGAAATCAATGATGCTCTCAAAGCTTTCGTAGGGATGGTGCAACAAGATGTCTCCTTCCCTGATGGCAGCAAAGAGATCCTTCTTGTCGACCAGGGATGGGGCGATGGGAGCGACGAAAGGTTTGTCCCGGAGTTCAGGGGAATGATCACCGAAGCAAATGCTCATGAGCGACGAGGGGCTCAAGGGACCATCGATGACGTAAAGATCAGATGGGGAAAGGGTGAACTTGGCGAGCAGGTTCTCCCGAATGTCGGCAGGACATCCCTTGGATACCTCCAGACGGACGGCTGCTCCTTTGCGCCTTTTGTGCAGTTGTGATTCGACGGTCTTCAGGAGACTCAACTTGTCATCCTCCACATCCGAATAGAGTTCACTGTTGCGGGTGACCCGAATCAACCACCAGCCCAGAATCTGGTTGCCTGTGAAGAGATCTGGGAGGTAGCGGCCGATCAATTCACCCAGGAGAACGTAGTCCTGTGATTTGCCCTTCTGGGGCAACTTGATGAGGCGGGAGAGGATTGAGGGAACCTGGACAACGGCCATTCGCTCCTTTTTCTTTCCCTTCTCAGCCTGCAGCCGAACGATGATGTTCAAAGACTTGTTGAGCAGGAGGGGAAAGGGGTGGGCCGGGTCAATCGCAAGAGGGGTCAGGACGGGATGAACATGATCGTGGTAGTAGGTGTTCAACCATGCCTGTTCCGTCTTGCTCAGCTTGGAAACCTGCCGAAAGCGGATGCCGGTCCTCTCAAGTTCAGGAACCAGTTCCTTCCGCCAGCAGTCATACTGTCTCTGAACCAGCTTTCGGATCTTCGCCGAACAGGCTGAAAGGGTTTCGGTGGCCGTCAGGCCGTCGACGCTTCTCTCGACCACGCTGCTTTCGATCTGCTGCTTGATTCCGGCGACCCTGACTTCGAAGAACTCATCCAGATTCGAGCTGACAATGCAGAAGAACTTCACCCGCTCCAGAAGAGGGGTTTCAGGATTCAGGGCCTCGTCCAGAACTCGTTGGTTGAACTCAAGCCAGCTGAGTTCGCGATTGATGAAATGTTCGGGCTTCGTCTCGATCATTAGGTGGGCGGCATGGGCCTGTGACACAGGAAAATCATAGGGCTCAGCCGGGGGGTTGGCGAACAAACCTTTGAACAAGAAGGGAAAGACATGGGAAGAACCATGAATTCTTTCACGTTGACGCTTTGAAGGCCGGGGATACTATCTCGCGCTCGTTGCCTGACGAAGGTTTCCTACCCAGGTGGCGCCTGAATTGAGGAAATCGAAAACAACCACGAAAACGATCCAATTATGCCAGTTAATGTAGCAATCAACGGATTCGGACGCATCGGACGTCTGGTCTTCCGCGCCATGGTCGAACAGGGAATGGTCGGCAGTGACATTGAAGTTGTCGCTGTTGGCGACATCGTCCCTGCTGACAACCTTGCCTACCTCCTCAAATACGACTCTACCCAGGGCCGCTTCAAAGGCGAAGTCAGTGCCAAGGACGACGAAACGCTCATTGTGAACGGCAAGGAGATCAAGGTGGTCAGCGCACGCACTCCAGACGGACTACCATGGAAGGATCTCGGAGTGGACGTTGTTGTCGAATCGACCGGTCTTTTCGTTGGAGAAGACGAGAATGGCCAGAACAAGTCACGGGGACATCTGACTGCCGGGGCCAAGAAGGTGATTATCTCCGCTCCAGCGAAGAAGGAAGACATCACCGTGGTGATGGGTGTGAATCACGAGGATTACGATGCGGCAAACCATCATGTCATCTCCAATGCCTCCTGCACCACCAACTGTCTTGCGCCGGTGGTTCACGTGCTGTTGAAGGAGGGTTTTGGAATTGAGGAAGGTCTGATGACGACCATCCACTCCTACACGGCCACCCAGAAAACCGTGGACGGCCCGAGCCGGAAAGACTGGAAAGGTGGTCGTAGCGCGGCAATCAACATCATTCCTTCAGCGACGGGAGCAGCCAAGGCAGTGGGTCTGGTTTGCCCCGATGTGAAGGGCAAGTTGACTGGTATGGCGTTCCGCGTCCCTACCCCAACTGTTTCCTGTGTCGATTTGACCGTGAAGACCGTGAAGGAAACCAGCTACGCCGAGATCAGCGAGGCGATGAAGAAGGCTAGCGAGACCTACCTCAAGGGTTATTTGACGGTTACCAGCGATGAGGTGGTCAGCACGGACTTCATCCATGATGAGGCATCGTCGATCTACGACGCAGGCTCTGGAATAGAGCTGAACAGTAAATTTTTCAAGCTGGTCAGCTGGTACGACAACGAATGGGGCTACAGCAATCGTGTGTGTGATTTGCTTAAGTACATGATCCAGAAGGGTTTGTAATCACAGCAAGCGCAGCAGATCTTTGAAGTTCGCCGGATGGTTGTACCATTCGGCGAATTTTTTTGAAGGTTTACATGGAATAGGATTCTGCTATCGATATCGATCATTTGTAACCCCTTGAGGGTCTGTTCCGTTAGAACATCAAATCATCAACCCAAAAACAGATAACAAACATGCGTAAACTTCTCGTTGCTCTTATTGCATTTGGATTCGCCCTCGTAGCCCAGGCAGAGACTGTCGATCTCAAGATTGACGGTATGGTTTGCTCCAAGGGATGCGTCAGCAAGGTCAACAAGGCCCTCACCAAGGTGAAGGGTGTGAACAACAAGGACAGCAAGGTTGAGCTCGGCAAGGCCAAGATCGACTTTGATGCCTCCAAGACCAGCAAGGCCGACATCATCAAGGCCATCGAAAAAGCCGGTTTTGAGGTTGTTTCGAAGTAAGGAACCTTGAAATAAGTTTAAGAAAGCGGCATCCGGGCAACCGGGTGCCGTTTTTCTTTTGCCCTGAGGGCATCAAATCAGCAGCATCTGCCGCTTTGCCATGCTCACCATCGCGGACATTTCGAAACGATACGGCCACAAGGAGCTGTTGAAGTCAGCGAGCCTTCAGATCAATGACAGGGATAGGGTCGGTTTGGTCGGACCCAACGGAGCCGGAAAATCGACGCTCTTCAACATGATTCTTAAGGAGGAATCCCCTGATTCGGGCGACATAGCGGTCCAGAAGGGGATGCGAGTGGGATTCCTTCCCCAGGAAAGTGCACCGGTTGGCGAAGAGACGGTGTTGGAACTGGCCACCTCCATCAGTCCTGAATTTGTCGAGATCAAAAAGCAGATTGAGGCCATGGAGGCCGGACATGAGCATGAGGACTGGGAGGATGACCTTCATGGTCGGTTCGAGGAACTGGGGGGATATGAAATCGAACCCAAGGCTAAGAGGATCCTGGCAGGCCTGGCG
>CAZKNW010000511.1:0-3344 GCA_964554035.1 uncultured Verrucomicrobiota bacterium | reverse complement strand
ATTTCAACACCAGAACCGCCCCTTGTACAACCCTGAATGTCGATTGGCCCTAGGGATGCCATGCCGGATGGAGGGCGCCTGACGATCACCGCGGCCACGTTTGACGTGACGTCCGAGCTTGCGGCGACGGTGCCGGAGGTTTTCCCCGGTGAGTTCCTCAGAATCGACGTGCAGGACACCGGCACCGGCATTCCGGACCACGTGAAGCCGAAGATCTTTGACCCGTTCTTCACGACGAAGGAGGTTGGCAAGGGAACCGGACTCGGACTATCCACGGTCTTTGGCATCGTCAAGCAGCATGGAGGCTGGATCTCCGTCGAATCGGAAGAGGGCAAGGGCAGCACCTTTGAGGTCTACATTCCCGGCACGGCGGAAAGGATGAAGGAGCCTGAGACGACGCCCGAGGTGGTGGAACTTTCTGAGCGACACGCCAACATCCTGGTGGTGGAAGATGAGCCCGGGGTACGTCGCCTGTTGATCCAGTACCTGGAGGAAGAGGGTTTTCGGGTTCTCGTGGCTGAGGATGGTAGGCAGGCGCTTCAGATCTGGGAAAACTCGCTCGGGGAAGTCGACCTGCTTCTGACCGACATGATGATGCCGGGAGGCGTTTCAGGCAGGGACCTTGTTCAGCGCCTGAGGAAGGACAAGAAGGATCTCAACGTGATTTACTGCACCGGATACAGTGCCGAACTGGCCGGGCTGCAGGAGAGCGGCACGGAGCTGATCGTCAAGAAGCCTTTTGAACGACGGGAGCTTATCCGGAAGGTGAAGCGGCTCCTTGGCCCCGTCAAACGGTCCGTACCAAGAGACACCTACTCTATCTGAGGAATCGCTCCCTCGCACTTTCGACAAGGAAGTAAAGGGAAGGTATGATCAGCAGTGTCAGGACCGTCGAGGAAATCAGACCAAAGATCACGGTGATGGCCATGGGGGTCCTGATCTCGGCCCCATCTCCCAGTCCAAGCGCCATGGGCAGCAATCCAAGGACGGTCGTGGAGGTGGTCACAAGGATGGGGCGGAGCCTGACCTCGCCGGCCTGGACGACCGCCTTCTTCAGTTCCATGCCACGGCTTCTCAGGATGTTCGCATAGTCGATGAGGACGATCGCATTGTTGACCACGATGCCTGCCAGCATGATCAGGCCCAGGGCCACCACAACGCTCAGGCTGATGTTCAGGTAAAAGAGTGCGGCCGCGGCGCCGAAGAAGGCGAGAGGCACCGTGAACATGATGATGAGCGGCTGCACCAATGATTCAAACTGGGCGGCCATGATCGCATAGACAAGGAAAAGGCTGAGACCCAGTGCGAGGAAGAGGCTGCCCTTGCCACGCTCCCATTCCTCGTTCTGGCCCGTGATGAAGAAGGTGTTTCCGGTGGGCCATGCCATCCTGGACTTCAATGCGTCGTGAATCGCGTGCACCGCAGACCCAAGGGAATGGCCGGGACTGATGTTGGCCTGTACCAGGGACACTCTTCTTCCGTCGATACGCCTGATCTCGCTGGGACCTTCACCAAGCTCGATGCGGGCCACACTGCTGAGGGGAATGGGCTTCTCCCCGGCTGGGTTGATCACGATGTCATGGATGTCCTCCACATTCTCACGGTCGATCTCCTCCAGTTTCACCACGATCGGAATGCGTCGATCCTTCAGGTTGAATTTGGTGGCCTCGTTGCCCTTCATGAGGTCCCGGACCTGGGAGGCGACCTGTTGGAGATTCTGTCCGAAACGGACAATCTGGTTCCGATCGTAGATGATCTGCACTTCGGGTGCTCCCTTCTTGAGAGTGGTCTCCACGTCGGTGACCTCCGGCAGTCCGGACATGATCCCGGCTCCCTCGTCGGCGAGGGTCTTCAGGTCTTCCAGTTCGTCGCCGTGGATCTCCACCACAATCGGGGTCTGTGCACTGAAGAGGACTGGCCTGACCACCCTGAACTCCGCGTCGGGAACGTCGGCGAAGAGCGGCCGCAGGATGGAAAGGGCCTTTTCCTCGGCAGCGATGGCATCGCCGGAGTCCTTAAGGAGAAGCCGGAAACGCGCGGAGTGTTCCCCTTCATCCGACCGCTTGATGTTCGTGACGTCGAAGCCGTAGGTGGTCAGCAGGGAATGGATGGGGTAGTCGGGATCATCCTTTCCATCGCGAATGTCCCCGTTGATTCGGGATTCGATGTCCCCCAGCCTGCGAGCGGTCTCCTCGAGTGGAGTCCCGACGGGAAGCTGGACTTCAAAGGTGAACTCTCCCTGATGCACCTCGGGCAGCAGTTCCGTGTTGAGGCGTGAGGCGAAATGCCACGTTGCCCAGAAACTGGCTACAGCTAGGAGGATCATCACCACGAGGTTGGACAGGGACCAGCGGATAACGGCCGGGTAGGCCGACTTCAGGCCGTCGAGGAGAAGGGTGGCCAGTTTCAGCGGAACCCAGGTCAGGATGCGGCCGATTCCGACGACCAGGGGGATGACCCCCTTTCGAATCGCCAGGACAAGGAGGCTGATCAACCGGGACAGGACGAGGCCGATGAGTTCCAGTGCGGATTCAAGGACCAGCTTCACCAGCAGCAGGGGAAAAAGAAGGGCCAGAAGCCAGCGCTGTGGCACCGCGATGGACTGCCTGAAGGTTTTCCAGGCTCGAAGGCTGCCTTCGGAGTCCCCGCCTGATCCCTTGAAATCGGGTGCGGTCCGGCTGGCCAGCATGGGAATGAAGTAGAGTGCCACCGCCAGTGATGCCACAAGCGAGATGACCACGGCGGTTCCTAGATCGGCAAATGCCTGCCCGGCGATGCCCTCGACGAAGACCATCGGGAAGAAGACGGCGATGGAGGTGAGTGTGGAGGAGAAGACCGCACCACGTACCTCGCGTGTTCCCCGGACGGCGGCCGTAACCGTGTCGTCGCCTTCCTCCTTGCATCGGAAGATCGACTCGAGCACGACGATCGAGGAATCCACAAGCATGCCGATGCCCATCGCCAGGCCACCGAGGGACATGATGTTCAGGGAGATTCCCATGAGGTTCAATGGGGCGAAGGTCACCATCAGTGAGACGGGGATGCTCAACCCGATGATGGTGGTGGATTTCAGGTTCCTGAGGAAGAGATAGAGAACGCCGATGGCCAGCAGTCCCCCGAAGACGGCCGTGTTTCTCACCTCGTCGATGCTGTCCTTGATGAAGATCGATCGGTCCGCGGCGATCTTCAGGTTGATGTCTTCCTCCTCCTTCAGCCTCTTGGCAATGCCTCCACTCTTTTCTCCCGGGGTCATGCCGGGGCGGGGGCGTCCGAAAGGCATGGGCTTGGCGGCACCCTCAATGGCCTCGGTCCCTGAGTTGGTTAGATAGACTACTTCATGTTCT
>CAZKNW010000510.1:0-3346 GCA_964554035.1 uncultured Verrucomicrobiota bacterium | reverse complement strand
AGGGAGCCCCATGGATCAGCTCTTGCGGGAGGCCCTTTCCCCGGAGGAACTTCTCACCATGATGGCCAGCCCAGGCTTCGAGCGCCCCGAGCAGTGGCAGGCGCAGATACAGGCTCTGGTGCAGCGGAAGGCCGACGTCCGGGTCTTTTGTTCCCTTCCCGACGAGACCCTCCTCGCAGCCCACCTGACACCCTGTCATGACATTTCGAAAACGGTGGAAGAACACCTTTCGACGCTTGGAAACGACGCACGCATCGCCGTCCTGCCACAGGGTCCGTTGACCATTCCGACCCTCAGTCCATGAAGCCGCCCGCCTTCCATATCATGGCCAAGCCGATCGGGGCGCTTTGCAACCTCGACTGCCAATACTGCTTCTATCTCGAGAAGGAGAAGCTCTACGCGGACAACGAGAACTTCAAGATGACGGAGGTGGTGCTCGAGCGCTTTGTCCGTGACTACATCGCCGGGCAGAATGTCCCTGAGGTGACCTTCGGCTGGCAGGGTGGCGAGCCCACCCTGATGGGTGTGGATTTCTACAGGAAGGCTGTGGAACTGCAGAAGCGGTATTCAAAGGGCAAGACCATCCACAACACCCTCCAGACCAATGGCACCCTGCTCGATGATGAATGGTGCCGCTTCTTCAAGGAAAACGGTTTCCTCGTCGGATTGAGTATCGATGGTCCACGTGAGCTGCATGACCACTATCGTGTCACCCGCAAGGGGGAACCCACATTCGATGAAGTGATCCGCGGGCTGGAGCTACTCCAGAAGCATGAAGTCGAGTTCAACACCCTCACCGTGGTTCATGCCGACAATGTCCGCCATCCACTTCCGGTCTATCGATTTCTCAAGGAGATCGGTTCCGGCTTCATCCAGTTCATTCCATTGGTCGAGAGAAAACCGGATGGAAAGCCGGGATCCCTGACCTTTGCCGAACCTCCGTCCCCGGATCAACCTGCGCCCGGCGAAGCCGTCACGGAATGGAGTGTCCCGGCTGAGGCCTACGGTGATTTCCTCATCAAGATCTTCAACGAGTGGATCACCCAGGATGTCGGCAACGTCTTCGTGCAGCACTTCGACGTGGCGCTTGGCAATTGGATGGGCATGGGATCGTCGCTCTGCGTCTTTTCCGAGACCTGCGGAAGCGCCATGGCGGTGGAACACAACGGAGACCTCTTCAGCTGCGACCATTATGTCTATCCGAAGTTCAAGCTGGGCAACCTGATGAACCAGTCGCTCGGCGACATGGCCGGATCCAACGCTCAGGCAGGATTCGGACAGGCAAAAAAGGAAAGCCTTCCGGAATACTGCAGGAAGTGCGACGTGCGCTTCGCCTGCAATGGCGAATGCCCCAAGCATCGCTTCATCCTCACACCCGATGGCGAACCGGGGTTGAATTACCTTTGCGCCGGCTATCAGAAGTTCTTTCGACACATCGCCCCGGCCATGAACACCATGGGCCGCCTGCTCCAGCAGGAACGTCCCGCCGCCGACATCATGGAGATGATCCGCCAATCCAACTGAGTTCGTGAAACCCATCACCCTCTACACCTGCAAGCTCACCGACGAACAGGCCACCCAGCTCAAGACCTGGATGGACGGCCATCAATATGAACCCTATGAAGTCGCCCATGCCCGCTTCGCCGGAAAACGCGAGAAGACCAACATCGTCTTCTACAACAGCGGCAAACTGGTCGTTCAGGGCAAGGGCACTCATGAGTTCGTGGAGTTCTTCCTAGAGCCGGAGATCCTCAAGCAGGCCACCCTGGGTTACGAGGAGGAGCTCGATCCGGATTTCCTGCTGCCCAGGTTCGGTATCGATGAAAGCGGCAAGGGCGACTTCTTCGGACCCCTGGTCTCGGCCGGGGTCTACGTCAATGGTGACGCGGCCAAGTCCTTGAAGGAGGCCGGTATCCAGGATTCCAAGAAGATCGGAAGCGACAAGCGGATCCGGGACCTCGCGGACATCGTGAAGGCGACCCGGGGTTGCGTGATCTCCTTGGTGCCCGTGGGCCCCGAGGCCTACAACCGGCTTTACCTCAAGATGCGCAGCGTCAACACCCTCCTCGCCTGGTCCCATGCACGGGTCATCGAGAACCTCATGGGCCAGCAATACCGCATGCCCGAACCTCCCGTGAAGGCCATCTCCGACCAGTTTGCCCGAAGCAAGAGCACCGTGGCGAAGGCACTGATGGCCGAGGGACGCAAGATCGAGCTCGTCCAAAGACACAAGGCGGAAGCCGACATCGCCGTCGCCGCCGCCTCGATCATCGCACGCCATGAGTTCGTGACCCGTCTCAAGAAGCTGGGCGATGAATTCGGCATCGAACTGCCAAAAGGGGCCTCACAGAAGGTGATCGATGCCGGAAGAGAGATCGTCGCCAAGCACGGCCCTGAAGTCCTCGCCAAGGTCTCCAAACAGCACTTCAAGACGACCCAGAGCGTGCTTGGGTGAGCGTTGTTCTTTCAGAACTTGCAAGCCTCGCATCTTTCGGAATGATCCTTCCCCTAGGAGGAACACTTGCATGCCCACTGTTTTCACAGAAGATGGTTACAGATTCTTTTTCTACAGCAATGATCACACCCCCATTCACGTACACGTCCAAAAAGGCTCCGGAGAAGCAGTCTTCAATGTCGAAGGTACCGTCGTATTAAGGGAGTCGGTTGGGATGAAGACTCAAGAACTCAACAAAGCTGAATCCTTGGCATTGGAAAATCAGGGGCTTATTATAGCAAAGTGGAATGAGCACTTTAACTGACACACCTAAGTCCGCTTGGCATGCATCCGGATTCATCGAGATCTCGATGAATAGCGGGCAGCTCATTCGCTTCTCGGTCGATGAAAATCCCAAGCTAAAGAATGCAAGCATTGAGGATGTATCCCTCATTGAGCTTTCCCCATTTGGACTGCATTGGCCCAAACTTGACGAGGATCTTTCAATACGTGGCATTCTCGCCGGGGACTTCGGAGGCAAACATTCCGTTTGACCCTTGCCGACAAAGGACGATCTTGTGGGAGATCCCTGATGATTCCCACCCGAGCACAGCTCTTCTTTGCCTCTCCCTGGTTCGACAGGGTCTGGTTCGGAAGCTTTGGGCTTTTGGGAACCCTGGTCGTCGGAGGAATTGTGTTGGGCTTCATGAATCCCTTTTCCACTTCCCACGACCTTCTCGAGTTCACGTTCCTGATCGGACTCGGAGGGCTTCTGGGGCTGGTCCTTGGTGCGTTTCCCGGTTGCCTGTTCCTCGTGCCCATCCTGATGGGCCGGGAGATGAAGAATGGCGGTCCCTTCAAGGTGGGTGATGAAGTCCAAATCCTGTCAGGACCACACTCCGGCAGCGTCGC
>CAZKNW010000509.1:0-3353 GCA_964554035.1 uncultured Verrucomicrobiota bacterium | reverse complement strand
TTCCGGGGCCGGATGCGGAGAGCCATAGAACTCCTGGTAGACCTCATCGGAATCCAAGCGGAAATCGGCACTCAGGTCGATGACCGGAACGCCTCTTTCAAAAAGCGGCGTGGCAAACTCCGCGGCCACCCCATGCGGCAGGGCCAGGAAGACCACGTCGCAGCTCTCCGCCAACTGGTCGATGTCGGGCTCGATGAAGGCCAACTCACGGGCCAGTTCATACTGGCCGAATTTGGGAAAGATCTCCGCGATCGTCTTTCCCGCATACTGCCTGGAAGTGACGGCGGTGAGTTCGGCATGGGGGTGGATCAGGGTGCGCCTGACCAGTTCCTCCCCGGAGTAACCGGCGGCGCCCACGATACCGACACGTGTGGATTTCAAGACTTCGCTCATAAGCTTGGGAAACAAAAAAGGCCCCGTCGAATCAACGGGGCCTTTTGTAGCAATCGAAACAGAACGCTGACCAGATCAACGTTTGCTGTACTGGAAGCGCTTGCGGGCACCCGGCTGACCATACTTTTTGCGCTCCTTCTGGCGCTGGTCACGGGTCAACAATCCGCGGGCCTTCAGGGCCGGGCGGAACTCCGGATTCTCGACCAGCAGGGCACGAGCGATGCCGTGGCGGCAGGCCTCGGCCTGTCCGCTGATGCCTCCGCCTTCCACATTGATGCGGACGTCGAACTTGCCTTCCGTCTCAATGGCCTCGAAAGGCTCAAAGAGCTTGGCCTGCAGCAGGTCGTTTGGGAAATACTCTTGGTACTCGCGACCGTTGACGGTCACCTTGCCTTCACCAGACTTGATGCGGACACGGGCAACGGCCGTCTTGCGGCGTCCGGTTCCGAGGCGTTCTTCAGTAATGGGATCGATGTTGGTCATCTTGAATAAAGTTATCCGATGGTCAGGGTCTCAGGCTTCTGGGCGCCGTGCTTGTGCTCGCCACCCTTGTAGACCTTGAGCTTGGTCATGATTTGACGTCCGAGGCGGTTGTGGGGAACCATTCCCTTCACGGCATTGTAGACCAGGCGCTCAGGATGCTTGTCGCGAAGATCAGAAACGTTGATCTCCTTGTGGCCGCCGGCCCAACCGGAGAAACTGTGGTAGGTCTTGTCCTCTTCCTTGTTACCCGTGACACGAACCTTCTCGGCGTTGATCACGACAACAAAGTCCCCAGCGTCCAGGTGAGGAGTGAAGATGGGCTTGTCCTTGCCCCTCAGCACGTCCGCCACCTTGGAGGCGAGACGACCAAGAACCACACCATCGGCGTCAACCACGTGCCACTTCTTCTGGTTCTGATCCACTTTCGGCAAAATCGTTTTCATCAGCAAATTTCTGTAAAGGGCGGAGATAATAGGATTCGAAGAACCCAAGTCAACACGAGAAATTGACATTTTTCGGGTGTTGAACGGGTTCTGAAAGAGGACAAAAACACCACTATTCGCGGGTTTTACAGGGATTACCCCTGTTTGAAGCCCCGGTGGGAATCCCGGGCACCGTGTCCTAGTTCAGGAAGATTCTTTTGCGGATATAGGTCGGGACGTCCAGATCCTCTCCACCCCGGATGTTGGGCTCAGTCTGGTCAAAACGCCCTTTGGAGAGGAGCGCTTCATCAAAGGTGCCCTGTTGCAACGGACTTCCCTTCCCTCCCTTGGAGGCCTTTCCTCCCTTGAGCTTGGCTCTGAGTTCGGGGGTCAGTTCGGGGGGAGGAGGAAGAATCTGCGAGGGCGGACGCTGTCCGGGTTCACCATCGATGACGAGGTCATGGGACTCTTGATCGTGCGCGTTGCCACGGACGTGCTCCGGTTTACGACCACGTTGTTCCTTTCGGACGGCAATGAGTGTCAGGGCAAAGCTGCCCTCCATCTCCCCGGACTCGTAGGCACCAAGCGTGATGGTCGCGTTCTCGAATTCCCGACCAAGGAGATCCTTGGCGTTCTGGATCTGCGCCATGGTCAGGTCGGATCCACCGGTGATGGTCAGGGCGAATTCCTGTGCCGTGGAGAGGAACTCGTCCGAACCGAGCATCGGGTGTTCAAGCAGCCTTGAGACCGCATCCCGGACCCGTTCCTCGCCGGTCGCCTCCGCATGGGCAAAGCGACATTCACAACGACGGCCCTTCAAGGCCATGGAAAGATCCGCTGGGGTCAGGTTCATCAGGCCACGCTGCCCCGAGAAAATCTTCACGAGGCTGGAGATGCCCTGGGCATGAAGGCGGTTGAGGTAGGTGTGAACGCTGCGGATGCTGGTGTTGGCATCCAGCATCTCGAAGACATTCTGGTTGGGCAGACAGACCACACCGTCGCAAGCCTTCCGGAACTCGGCGAGGGCGCCTCGAGCCTGGTTCATGCGACGATCTCCCTCGCAATCAAAGGGGGTGGCGACAAAGGCAAGGGTCAGGATGCCCCTCTGACGGGCCTCCCTGGCAAGCGCCAGACCGGCCCCCGATCCAGTGCCACCGCCAAGACCCGCGATCAGGATGGCGACCTGTGCGCCATCCATGAACGGTTCCAGCTTCTCAAGGCTGTTTTCCACCGCCAACTGGGCAACAGTCGGGTCTCCACCGGTTCCGAGCCCACGAATGTGCTGGGATTCCAGAGGCAGTTTGGATTCAAAATTCCTGCGCGCCAGGGCCACCGGATCAGTATGGACCGGAATCAGCATTGCCTGCTCGGGCTCGAATCGCCGGATCTCATCGAGAATGGCACATCCGGCATTGCCGACGCCAAAGACCCGCACCGGGCGGGGATCAGTTTGTCCGGAGGACTGGGGTTGAAAGACGTTTTCTTCGCTCATGTCGTTCCTCGGTTCAGAATCGCTTGAATAGGGATCCAACGGCACCGACGAGGCTTCCAAAGCCCCTTGCAGCCGTCCTGTTTTCCCTCGGGCGCATGGATCCAAATCGGACCAACCCGAAGGCAGCGGCGAATTCAGGTTTCTCCAGTACGGCCTGCGGGCCGGTGATCCCCCGGATGGTTCCGATGTGTGCCTCGCATTCGAAGATGCGGGAAACCAGTTCCTTGATCCTGGGAATGCGTGAACCACCTCCACAAAGCGTGACACCGGCCGTCAAGTATTCGATCAGGCCATGCTTGTCGAGATCGGCGGCAACAAGCTCAAGGATCTCCTCGACCCGGAGCGACATGATCCGCTGCAGGTGCTCAAGGTTGATGCTGTTTCTCGTCAGGGTGTCGGAACCAACCGTGATTTCCTTTCCATGGATGCGCTCATCAATGATGGCGGAACCATGGTCGAGCTTGAGCTTCTCCGCCCGCTTCAACGGAACCTTGAGTCCGATGGCAAGATCGTTTGTGATATGATCGCCACCCACCGGCAGGACACCACTGTGCCGGATGGTT
>CAZKNW010000508.1:0-3371 GCA_964554035.1 uncultured Verrucomicrobiota bacterium | reverse complement strand
CACATCGGCGGTCTTCTTTTTTCGGAAGCCACCTTCCGCGATCTCCCTGCTTTCAGGACAGAGCGGAGCACCACCCTCTTCTTCCAGCAGGGCCATCGCTCTTGAATAGAGCCCCTCACGGGTGTCCTCGCCGAAGCAGGACAGGATGAGGGCTGCCATGTAGCGACAGGCATCCACACAGGCGGTGGCACCATGAGTCGTCCTTGAGCTGATCCCCGACAGTGAAATTGCCTCAGGAGGGTTCAGGAGATAGTAGAGAGGCACAGGAGCCAGTCGCATGATGGACCCGTTTCCCGCCGTATTTGGATGGGTGCTTCCACAAAAGGCCTCCTTCGTTCGCTCGAACTCCTCGACAGCCGCCCTGACCGTGTTTCCTATATCGAAGCATTCATCCCGGCAAGACCAGTAGCCGGCCCGGTACCACTGGCGGAATCGATCCAGCTGATCGACCGGATCAAAACCTCCCCGCGCAAGGAGACTTTCCGCAAGACACATCGCCATCGAGGTGTCATCGGTCCATTCCCCAGCCTTCAAACCGAAGGGACCACCACCCACCATGTCGTCGATGGGCTGAAAGGTTCCCGGGGGCTTGAACTCAAGTGTGGTCCCCAAGGCATCCCCGACCACAAGCCCTAGGAAGGCTCCATGGAACTTGTCTCGGTCTGGAACAGGTCTCATGCCCAATCGGCGCAATCAGGGCTGAGACGCCTCCTTCATGGCGTCCATAAGCTCCTTCGTTTCCCAGGCATTCCCGATGAGGATGGTCCGGATCCTTCCGTCCGGATCCAACACCACCGTCCTCAGGTTGTGGTTGAAGTTGATCGTCCCGGCGTCCCGAAAGAAGATCATTCCGAACTGCTCCGTAATGGCATCAATGTCGACAAGCGCCCCCGTCATCAGGGTCCATTTCTCAGGATCGTACCCGTTTCTTTCTCCGTAGAGCCTCAGTGAGGCCGGAGTGTCAAAATCGGGATCGAAGGAAAGGGTGAGAAGATGCCAGTCCTTCTCGAGGACGGGATCCTTCTTCAACTGTTCCTGTATCCTGGAGAAATGCCCCGTCATCCTGGGACAAAAATCCGGCAGGGGACAACGGGTGAAGATGAAGGTCATCGCAACCACCTTTCCCCGGTAGTCATTCAACTCGCCCCCCTTTCCAAACTGGTTGGTAAAACCGTAATTGGGCATCAGGTCCCCCACGGACAGGGGCTCCACATCCCTCACCAGACGAAAATCCCGCCGGTTGGCCAGTCCGTCCCGGATGATCTTTCCCGTCTTGCTCACGTTCTCAACGTAACTGTCGTCCTCGGTGACGTGCAGCTCGAAGGTGATCTGTTCATCCTTGTTGAGGCCGGCGAACACGTTGGTCGTGTTGGCCGTGAAGGGCATGGTCATCGCTTCCATGTAGCCGGGGATGGGATCGTGATGAATGATGGCCACCAATCCCTCACCCTTGATCTCCTGAACCAGTCCAGTGACGGAATAGACGTCATGTTGAAGCCGATCCGCCTTTTCATCAGGCGCCGAGGCGCAAGCTGCAAGAAGGAGACATCCAAGGGCCAGAACAAGGAGGGGGTTTTTGATCATGTCGCTATCCTATCAAAGGGGGTCAACCTGCAACCGCCCCAGCCTCCTCGGCCTCGACAACCCTCTGCAGGATCACCTCCGCCATCCCGGGCTCGTCACCGATGCTTCGTGAATACCAGACCCGCTTCCCATTGCGCTCCGTAGGATTCCTCCAGGTCGGCTGGCCCGCCTTCAAACGCTCCTGCACCCTTTTCTCAGGTTCACCAAGCATCATTGGGATGTCCTCGTAGGAGTGAAGTCCGTCACTGATGAAGAATGGGACAACAACCACGTTCTTGGTCTCGGCCAACGTGTAGACCGCCTCGATGCGCGGCTCTTCCTCCATGAAGATCGCATGGGCCGCGGCGAAACCTGATTCCTCAGCAAGGATCGAGGCCTGATGCTCCACGATCTTGCGTGACTGCTCGTTGTTTCCCGTGCCATGTCCCGCCACGAAAAGCGTGGTGTCCCTCTTGTCGGGCCTTCTTGGGAAGGGATGCCCCTCAAGGACCTCATGAGCACGTGACAGAATCACACTTGTCATGGAATCGTGGGTTCCTACAGGACCACAATAATGAATCACCTGATTTCCCCTTTCGAGGATCAGGGGAAAGCTTGCACGCCCTTCCTCAATCAATCCAAGTTCACGGGGTATCACCTGTTCGGTGAAGTAACCTTCGCTGATGAAGAGTGGAACCACGAAGACACGGGGCATCAGGGCTCCCCGCAGAACAGCACAGATCGCGGGCTCTTCCTTCCAGAAACAGGTCAACACCTGGCCGAATACGCCCCTTTTCCGGATCTCATCCGCATGTTGATGGGAAGGCCTTGAAGAATCGGCATTCAGCGTGGAACCATGACCTACAACCACAAGGGTCGCGTCTTTGAAATCACCGTTGTACACAGGGCACCATTAGCCCCGGTCCGGGTTTTCTGCAAGGTTCTGAAGCGGCGCTTCAGACGTTCAGGGTGAAAAAAAAGGATGCCCCCTCGCCGGGATCGCTTTCGACCCAGACCTCTCCTCCGTGGGACTGGATGATATGCTTCACGATGGAGAGTCCAAGTCCCGTCCCTCCTTGCTCGCGCGAGCGTGCGCGATCCACACGGTAGAACCTCTCAAAGATCCGCTCACGAGCTTCCTCCGGGATCCCGGGGCCGTCATCCTTGATGCAGACCTTGAGCTTGCCCTTGCCGTTGGCCTCGGCGCTGATCACCACCTCACCTCCCTCTTTGCCGTATTTGATCGAGTTGTCGAGCAGATTGATCATGACCTGATGGAGCCGGTCGGTGTCGGCGCGAATCAGGGTTCCCTCTTCCACAAGGTTCCTGAGTGCCACCCGGCGGCCACCCGCCTTTACCTTCAACTCTTCAATGAGCCGGTTCACCTTCTGACTCAGGTCCATCACTTCAGGATTCAGCTGGATCTGCCCCGATTCCAGTCGGGAAATCGTCAGCAGGTCCTCAATCAGGTAGGTGAGGCGGTCGGTATGCTTCTGGATGGTCTGGAGAAATTTGCCCGCCACGTCCGGGTCCTGGCTGGCGCCATCCACAAGGGTTTCCACATAGCCCTTGATCATCGAGAGCGGCGTCCTCAACTCATGGCTCACATTGGCCACAAACTCCTTGCGGGTGTTCTCAAGCTCCTTGACCCGGGTCAGGTCATGAAAGACCAGAATCATGCCTTGTGAGATCCCTTTCGAATCCAAGACCACCGAGGCATTCACCGAAAGGATCCTTTTCTCCAGGCCCGGAAGCTCCAGCTCCGATCCCTCCAGCTTCTTCTCAACCAGCAGACGTTCCACCAGCTC
>CAZKNW010000507.1:0-3372 GCA_964554035.1 uncultured Verrucomicrobiota bacterium | reverse complement strand
TTCAACACCAGAACCGCCCCTTGTACAACCCTGAATGTCGATTGGCCCTAGTCCGTAAGGAATTCCGCCAGCCTTGGCGTATCCAGTGTCCGCGTCATCCGGAAGACGCCTGCTGGCCCACCGGGAGCACCGCTGTAGAAAAAGACATGCTGAACACCACGCTTCAGGTCCACCACTGCCCCGCCGGTATGGAAGCCATCCGCCGTGCTGTAGAAACTTCCCTGCCGCTTGAACAGACGTCCCTCATGCCGCCATTGCGCGGAGTCCCAGTCTGCAGGGGCAAGGCTGTACAGATGGATGCTCATGTCTTCCCTTCTGGACTGGACCACCTCAAAGCGACCGGTCACCGGATTGAAGCAGATGGCCGAGGTGTCGACGGATCGTCTGGTCTTCATGTTGGTGTTTGATACGTCCTTCAGTCCCTTGCCTCCCACATCAAACCGCACCTGGGCCAGGATGTTGGCAGGTGCCTGGTTGCGAAGGATGGCCACGTATCCTTCGTCATGCAGAATGACATCCGGCTCCGCAGGCTTGCACCAATCCGGAAGCGCCAGGACGGTCCGCTTCCATGTCTCGCCTCGATCCATGGATCGATAGATGGCAAGTTCCCGAGCGATGTCATGTGGCTTTCGATTGCGATAGATGGAGTGGTGGGCAAAGAGCAGCAAGCCGTGCCTCGGGTCCTCCAACAGCCGTGGTCCAACATAGACGAAGGGGCCTTCATGTTGATCCTCCCTGAACGCCATTCGGAGATGCTTCCAGGTCAGTCCTCGATCCATGCTGCGGAAGACCCCGTGGTTGGAGACCAGCATCACTGTTCCGTCCGCCAAGGTCCCGACGGAATTCAGATGAAGCTTGCAGCCAAGCGGACTCCCGTTGTCCGGATCAAACTTATACCGATGCACCAGCGGCACACTTCCACCCCGGTTGCGATCCTCCTCCGTCATGCATTCCCGAATGTCATAGGGCTCCGACCAGGTCTTCCCTCCATCGGAAGACCTGACAATCATCGAGTAGGTCGTGTCCTCGTCCGCTCCCCCCGAGAGCTTTCGATTATGTCCCGGCATGGCACGATGGACGACAATGATGGTATCCCCGACCAGGGTAGCCACAGGCCAGCCGAAGTGGTTGTTGTTTCCCTTTGGATGTCTCGGAAGGTGGACGGGAACCACTTCAAGAAGGCCTTGTTTCTCCCCTTGTTCGAGCTTTGCTAGAACGGTTTCATCCGCACCGAGAATACGAATCGCAAAAGAATCGAGGTCCACCGCAAGCAACGGGCACTGCCCGGCCAACAGGAGGCTTCCCAACCATCGGATCAGGAGCGAAGAGATCACCCTTCTTGAGCATTGCTGCACACCATGCCGCATGCCATTTGGTTGCATCGTGGTTCCGATGTTGTCGGTTGTGTTCGAGATGAATCCGTTTCTATCAAGTGGGGATGGGATGAAAAGCCGTTTCCGCAAGTCATCCGATCGAGGACTATTACCTCTGGTCATCGAAAACATTCCCAGTTGGTATTGGTGTATCCTGATTTCCTTCCCCACACTCTCCACGATGTCAAACCAGCCTCGCCCCCCGATTGCCCCGTTGATAACCACCATTCAACTCGCAGAAATGCTTTCCTGTGATTCCCCTCCAATCCTGCTCGACGTCAGGTTGGCCAGCGATTTTGACTCGGGTCACATTCCAGGCGCGGTCAACAACTGTGTTTTCGAGGTGGCTTTCATGAAACGCTTGGCTGACATTCTCAACGACAAGGCTTCCCCCATATGTGTCTACGGTTCCGGGTCGACAAGCCACGAATCCAGAATGGCAGCCGAAAAGCTGATTCTAGAAGGTTACCCAAAGGTTTCCGAACTCCGTGAGGGATTGGAGGGATGGATCATGGCGGGGAAGGAGGTTGAGCAAGGTCCAGCCCTGGCTGAGCCTCCCGGGTTGCCCGATGGCAAACGGACATTCAACCTCGAGGAGTCCCGGGTCGAATGGACCGGACGCAACCTGCTCAACAAACATCACGGAACCATTGGTCTCAAGTCAGGCGAACTGCGGTTTCAGGACGGGAAGCTCAAGTCCGCACTGATCACCCTCGACATGAACGACATTCGCTGCAGCGATCTTGAGGGCTCCGAAATGCACGATGTGTTGACCACGCACCTCAAGGACCACGACTTCTTCCATTCAGATCTCCATCCCGAAGCCATCGTTGAGATCAAGGATACTCGCCCCATTCCAGGTGCGGGGCATGGCGCCTGCAATCTCCAGTTACGCGGCAACCTGACCTTGAAGGGCATTACCAAGGCCATCGAATTCAAGGCGGCTACCGGTGTTACTGAGGACGGTCACTTTGCAGCGCAGGCCGCGTTTCCGTTGGACCGGACTGAATGGGGCATCATCTACGGTTCCGGAAAATACTTCAAAAGACTAATGGGGCACCTCGTCAATGATGAGGTCGACATCCAGCTGAGGATCGTCTCCGCCTAGAGTTCGAAGCCGTAGCCGCCTTTGCCAAAAGGTGGCCTCAGCCCTCACGCAAGAATCCCTTCCATGACCTCACCGTAGTCACGGTCCAGTCGCTTGCGGCCGGGAACCTCCATGCGGCGCGCATCCAGTCCCATTTGCTTCAGCACTGTGGCGTGAATATCCGTAACATAGTGCCGCTCTTCAACGGCATGGAAGCCAAGCTCGTCCGTGGCGCCATGGATGTGACCCTTCTTCACCCCACCTCCAGCCATGAGCACATTGAAACCATGAGGATGGTGGTCGCGTCCTGATCCTTGCACAGTGGAGTTGTCCCGGAATTCGGCACCCGGGGTTCTTCCGAATTCCGATCCCATCACCACCATCGTGTCATCCAGCATGCCCCTCTGGCTCAGGTCCTGGATGAGGGCGGCGACCGGTTTGTCGATCTGGGCGGCCAGGCCGGAATGCAGTCGCTTGATGTCCTTGTGCGAGTCCCAGGCCCCGGCATTGCCCCGGTAACCATGGAACAACTGCACGAAGCGGACTCCCCGCTCCACAAGCCTTCGTGCCGCCAGGCATTTCTCACCAAAGTCCTTGGTCGTTTTGTCCTCCAGCCCGTAGAGCTCCGAAATGTGCTGGGGCTCCGAGGAAAACTGCATGACCTCGGGAACGGCCGCCTGCATTTCAAAGGCCAGCTCGTAGGACTGGATGCGGGCCTTGAGCTTTTCATCCTCGGGATACTCGATCCCGGCGAGGTGATTCAGTTTGCCGAGAAGCGAGAAGTTCTCACGCTGTTTCTCGAGCGTAAATTTCTCATCCGCAGGCCGGACAAAGGAAAGCGGCTTCTTCGGGTCCACCTTCATCCGGACACCGGCATACTGAGGCCCTAGATAGGAAGCACCGTGGGTCCAT
>CAZKNW010000506.1:0-3373 GCA_964554035.1 uncultured Verrucomicrobiota bacterium | reverse complement strand
CGCTCAACGTGACGTCGGCGGACTTGAGGGCTGCATCACATGCTTCGAGCAGGGCGCAGAAGCCCTGCGTTTCAATCATTCCTAGTGCTTGTTGTGCCATTGGATGTTCCTTGTTCTGAAAGTTATTTCTTGGCCTTGGCAGGAGATCCCATGAACGCCTTCAGGAGGTCGTCATGAGGACGTGCGATGATGTGCGAGCTCACGAGCTCACCCACCTTCTCTGCTGCGTTGGATCCCGCATCCACGGCGGCCTTCACGCTGCCGACATCGCCTTTGGCGAGGACAGTGATGAATCCACCTCCGATGGGGACGGTTTTGACGAGGCTCACGTTGGCCGCCTTGACCATGGCATCGCTGGCCTCAACGCTGCCTACGTAACCTTTGGTTTCGATCATTCCGAGTGCTTCACTCATAGGTTCTTTGTTTGGGTTGGAGTTTTAGGGTTTGGAAATGGATTTACTTGATCAGCTCGACCGGTGTGTCGGGCTGGAGATTGCAGGCATTGCCTTCATCGGTGTCGATGTGCACCTCAAGCTTGAAGCTCGGATCGATGCGGACGAGCATCTGGTCGAGCGTCAGGCCGCAGGGACCACCGATCTTCAACTTCATGAAGTCGCCTGCCTTCACACCGTAGTGGGCGGCATCGTCCTCGTTCATGTGGACGTGACGCAGTGCGCGGATGATTCCCGAGTCCATCTCGAAGAAGCCCTTGGGCCCCATCAACATGGCGCCAGGCGTTCCCTTGATGTCACCGGAACTGCGCAACGGGATGTCGAATCCGAGCGCGATGGAGTCCGTGTAGGCCAGCTCCACCTGGTTCAGGTTGCGGCAGGGCCCGAGGATCCGGAGGTTGCCGATGACGCGCTTGCGGGGACCGATCAAGGTCACCGTTTCCTGCGCAGCATACTGGCCCTCCTGATACAACCACTTCATCGGGGTCAGCTCATATCCCTTACCGAACAGGGCTTCGACGGCTTCCGGGGTCAGGTGGCAGTGGCGCGCACTGACATTGACCAGCAATGGATTGGGCCCACTGGCCGCCTGCGGTGCAGACTTGCCCATGCGCTCATAAACAGCCTTTCGAACCAGATGTTCGATAACCGCTCTGTGAGGTGTTGAATCAGACATACTTGCGGTGTTGAGGATCTTTTAGATCGAAGGCCTTGAAAGGGTCAACCAATTTCTTGCAATTTCTTCCATTATCTTTCAAAGTCTGTCACAAGCTTGTCACACACATGATTGCCGAAGTCCGTCAGAAGAAGATCGAGGACCACTTGAAGAAGGTGGAGTTCGCCTCCTTGGATGAACTTGCGGAGATGTTCGACGCTTCCGTATCCACGGTCCGCCGCGACGTGACACAGCTCGAAGCCAAGGGTATTGCCAAACGAACCCATGGGGGAGCCCGACTGTTGGAAGCGCCCTCCGATGAATTCGCCTTCACCCTGCGCGACAGCCACCAGCTTTCTGAGAAGGACATCATTGGCAAGGCCGTCGCGAATCTCATCGAGCCCAACCAAACCGTCATCCTCGATGCCGGCACGACGGTCTACCACGCCGCCAAGCAACTCGAGAGCAAGACTCCCCACATCATCACCAATTCCCTGCCCGTCGCGAACCACTACGCCTCCAACCACCTTGTGGAGGTCGTGTTGAGTGGTGGCGTCATCTATCCAAGGTTGGGAGTGCTGGTCGGGCCACTTGCCGTGGAAACCTTTTCACGCATGCAGGGCGATGTGGCGATCATGGGTGCCGGAGGCATCACCCTGGACGGCATCAACAATTCCCACGTCCTCCTCATCGAGATCCAGCAGGCCATGATGCGGGCCGCCCAGAAAGTGATCATCTGTGTCGACCATACCAAGTTCGGCCGCAAGTCCCTGACCCGCCTTTGCGGCCTTGGCCAGATCGACGTCCTCGTCACCGATGCCAACGCCCCCAAGGACATGGTCAAGGAAATGAGGGCCCAAGGCCTCGAAGTGGTGCTGGCGAAGTAGCCGAAAATGGGGTGTTGCGCCCGATAGGTTCTGGAGTACTGCTGCGGAGCTGCCGCTCAGTCTTGGCGGATTCATTCCCACAAAAATACTAGGTCCTTCTCTCAAATTCACTGCGGCCGAAGAAGACCAAGGCTTCGTAGGTCTAGGGAAATCTCGGAAAGTCCAGGTGCAATCCGGAGCCCTACTGTTTAAGCGGCAGCTGTCGCAGCCGCACTCCAGAACCTGTCGGCAATACTTTCCTTACTTCCTCCCTTTCCAATTCAGATTCAGAGCTTCCGAATCCGGATGTCCTTCCAGAAGACTCTGCTCCCCTTGGGCCAGCCCTGCCCCCTGTGGACCTGGAGTCCAATGGCGCCTTTCTCAACCACCACGTCCTTCGCCTTGATCCGGTCGAAACCGGGATGGGTGGTGCGGAAGGTATCCAGGCGACAGATCTTCAGCTCGTTGATCCAAACCTCAATGACTGGGAAAAGCCCCTCTCCCGTGCAGCGGATCCGCATGCGGTTCCAGTCGTCCGCCTTCCAGGCCTTGAGGAAGGCTTCCGGTGTGCAGGTCTCCTCATAGACACCCATCTGCCAGTTCTTCGTTCGGGCATCGGTCTGCGTCTTCAGCTTCGGCTTGTCGGACTGGATCCGGGAGAAGGAGAAGGGACGGAAAGGAACACTGTAGGGTTTCGTCTCGAGCCGGATATGGCCCACGTTGCCATTGTCGTGGTGATCCACATAGATCTGCCAGCCTTCCCCCTTTTCGTTGGTTCGGATGAAGATTCCACTGTCCGGTCCCCAATCGGGCCTCAGGGAGATCTCCAACTCAAACTCGTCGAACCTTTCATCGCTCAGCAGGAGTCCACCTTCGCCGGATCCGGGAGGATCCTGTTCCCCGAAAAGCACCCCTCCCTTCGTCACTCCCCAGTGGCCACCCTTTCCATGGATGCCAGGCTCAGATTGCTTGTGCCATGCCGTAAGATCCCTGCCATTCGAAAGGTAGATCCATGGGCCGGGCCGTCCGGCAGCCAAACCAGAAACAAGGGAAAGAACCAATATTGAAAGGGTCAATCGTGCAGACTTCATGGTAGTTTTTGAAAACTGCCAGAATCCACGTCCGACATACATTTCAAAATGGGAGTATTTACAGAATCGAAATCTGAACTCCACTCTAGTGCCCGGCAGACGCCGTAATCACACATCAGAACAAGAATGACCCAATCTCCCAAACTCCTGAAGCCCCTCAAGCTCGGTGACCTTTCCCTGAAGAATCGTATCGCCCTCGCCCCCATGACACGGGCAAGGGCCGGCACAGAACGAATCCCCAACGAGATCATGGCGGACTACTATCGCCAGCGTGCCAGTGCAGGATTGATCATCACGGAGGCCACAACG
>CAZKNW010000505.1:0-3393 GCA_964554035.1 uncultured Verrucomicrobiota bacterium | reverse complement strand
TGGTAGTTGCCGAGGGCAACGCAGAGGGCTCCGGTCTGGTAGCCGAATTCCTGGAAAGCGGTGCCCTCGCAGCTGCCACCCTGCATCAGCGCGCGCTGATACCGGAAGTCGGCGCTCCGGCCCTGCTTCAGCTTCTCGGCGATGGCGGTCAGAAAGCGTGTGACCTTGGAATCGAACACCGACGAGCGATCACCTACACGTACGATGACACCGTCTCCCTGTCGAACCGGTGGCATCTCGCTGCTGGTCTCAAGGGAAAGAACCAGGGGATCCTTGGGCAGGCGTTTCTCCAGCGTCTCCATGAGGGCCCCATGGAAGCCGACCTCCTCGGCACGGGAGACAAAGGCAATGGCATGCACCGGCTTGCGCCCCTTCCGGAGCAAGGCCAGGGTAGTCAGGGCCGAGGCAAGCCCGATGAGATCGTCACAGGCACGGCCATGGATCCATCGTCCTTTCAATCTGAAGGGGGTAAGATCCCACACCGCAAACCTTGGATCGACTTCCGGCAGGGATTTCGTGTGGATGTCGAAGCTTCTCTTCTTCTTCAGTCGCCTTTCTCCAAGGGTTGCCGGGAAGTTCCCGGGCTGCAGGCGAAGCTTCAGTCCCTTCTTGAAGTAGCGATCCGGAACACCACCCAGGAAGTCGGCCCTCCAGCTCCTTTCCATTTCCTGCCTGCCGATGACAAAGCCAGGGTGATCCATGTGGGCCGCCATGACCATGGCTCTTCCGGCACGTCCCCTTTTCACAGTGGCGATGAGATTGCCACAAGGCGTCTTCTTCAGGGGGATCCTGTGTTGCCTGCAGATCTGTCTCACCACTGCGGCGACTCCCTCTTCATGGTAGGGGGCTGCTGCCTGTGACATCAGTGCCTCTGCAATGGAAAGGAAAAGGGAGGAGTTGTCCTTGGGCATGGATTCAGTCGGCTATCGATTCCTTGAGGGCTGCGCGCCGGTCCATGCGAACCTTCAGGGCCTTGGTTCCCAGCGTGACGGCGACGAGGATTCCAATGGCACCGACGACCCACTTGATGTTTCCGTGGAGCAGCGCCTCCCCGAACACCACGAAGCCGGTGGTCCAGAGTGCCTGGAAGAGGATGGAGACCGGCAGGTAGGTCCTGAAGGGAATGTTGGCGAGACCCAGTAGGTAATTCTGGACGAAGAGGGGAATCCCGGGTGTGACCCTGACGATGATGGCCACCCTCAGCGCGTTTTCGTCGAGCACCTCGGGCATCTTGTATCCGGCATTTTCGATGACCCTTTGCAGGAAGTGGCGTGCCGGGCCCCGCGCGAACAGGTAGGTCCAGGTGATGTTGATGCAGATGGCAACAATGGACAGGAGCACCGCGACCGGCGTGCCGTAAAGCTGTCCGTAGACCCCGCCCGCAGCCACCCACAGGGCGCTGACCGGAAAGGGGAAGCCGGGGAGAATGACGAGCCCCAGGAAGATCAGTGCGGGATGGGCCTTGAGGAACTCCAGGGTCTTGTCGAAGAACCCCTTGATCATCTGGAGATCCAGCCCAAGTGCATACAGCAACCCCAGTGTGAGGATCCCGGCCAGCCCGACGAAGAGAATGAGTTTCTTCAGTCTTGCTGACTTGTTCGGTTTGTCTTCGGTCATTCGGAAAAACTATCGGCCCTCGGTCTGGATGCCTGAAGGCAGGGCATTGATCAATGCCTGATTGGTTCCCTCGAAGAGCAGCCCTTCAATCCTGTACTGGTGCAGCTGCAGTTGCTGGAGGTTGGTGATGGTGGGGGCCTGTTTGGTTGAAAGGGGAACCAGATTGCCCTGGACGGTCACCGGCTTGCCGGCGTCCTCGCCCTCGCCGGTCAGCCTGAAGAAGAGATGACGGTTGCTGACGGCGGGCTGGGATGCCTGCTTGAGCTCGTTCTGGAGGCGTTCGCGAAGCGAAGTGGCCCTGGGTGGTTCGGGCGGCTGGAAGTCCACGTAGAGCGGCCCCGTTAGTTGCTGTCCCGAAGGTGTTGTCAATTGAAGCTGGTCCTCGCTCCGCTTCAGTTGAAAGGTGGTCAGCATGGCGGCGCCTTCGGGACTGTTGAAGTTCGCGCGCAGTCCTTCCCGTTTGGCGAGGCCGGGAATCTCGTAGTCCTGCACCAGAGGATCCCGGATCACCGGTGCGGCCGTGGCACTGGTGACGGCGGGCTTTCCTGTCTCCATGGCCGCCGACCTGCCAACCGCAACCGTCTTTCTGGCGACTTCCTTCCGCAACTCCACGGTGGCTCCCGCCGTGACCTCGGGAGCGGTTGAAACCGGCGACGTCTTGGGCATGGGGGTGGGTGGTGTGGTGGCAGGGGCACCCTCGACCTCGGATTCCCGTTTCATCCTGTAGGAAAAGGAAGGTTGGGAGCTGGGGAGGGCCGGTTCCTTGAGGGTGTCGGGCGACAGGTCTGCAAGGGGTTCTGCCATGGTGGCCGGGCGTGAAGTTGCCATCTCGGGCATTTCCTCCATGGAGGAAAGCTCCATTGGGGGCGTTTCCGCCTGTTTCTCCATCATGGCCATGTCTTCCATCGGCTGGCGCTGTTTCCACCAGACTTTGGTCGTGAAGACGAGGAGGGCGGCAAAGGGAATCAGCAGCGCCACGCGACGGAAGAGCAGGGGCAGGATGGAGGGCTTCTCTGGTTCCAGCGAGGTAGGCCTCAGCACGGATTTGGGGAACTGCCTTTCCGCCTCCTTCATGAGCAGGGCATGGGCTTCCTCACTCAACGCAAAGGAGTCCCCGGCCTCACGGCGCCGTTCATCCGCGTAGAGGCGGATCTGCTTTTCTATGTCCTTTTCAGGTTCCGATGACATCGCTCTATGAAGGGTTGGACGGGGTTTTGACCTCGTTTGCCTTCCTGAAAATCAATTTTGTCAGGGTTTCCAGCTTGTCCAGGCACTTGCTCAGCCTTGAGCTGACGGTCTTGACGTTCACATCGAGTGTCCTACTGATCTCCTCGTAGCTGAGATCGCCGAAGTAGCGCAGCTGGATGATCTCCCGACAGGTCTCTCCAAGCGCCTCAAGAGCCTCGCCGATGAAAAAGCTGTCCTCGCCCTGGCTCAGGACCTCGGGAGGGGTGGGATCCTCGGTGGCCTTCTGCGAAAGCAGTCCGGTCTCGGGATCCTCGGCATCCAGGGAGAGATCCTCGCGTCCGCCACCACGCTTGAGGGCGTTCCGACGATCCAGATGGTCGCGTGCCTTGTTAGCGGCGATGCGGAAAAGCCAGGTCTGGAAGCGGCTGTTGCCACGGAATTGCCTCAGGCGCTGAATGGCCGACTGGAAGGCTTCCTGGGCGATGTCCTCGGTGTCCTCGTGGGTGAGGTCGGATGCGAGCTGGAAGACAAAGCGGCAGGTGGGGCCGTAATTCTCCCGGATCAGGACGTCCCACGCCGACAGATCGC
>CAZKNW010000504.1:0-3401 GCA_964554035.1 uncultured Verrucomicrobiota bacterium | reverse complement strand
GTCCGTTTCACGGGAACACGCCTGCATCCTGCTCAAGGATGGCGAGCTCACAATCACTGATCTGGACAGCGTCAACGGCGTCCTGATCAACGAAATCCCACGCAGGACCGCCCACCTTCAAGCTGGCGACGTCGTGACCATCGGCAAGTTCAGGTTCAAGATTTCAGACCGATATGAAGGAAGCGACACGGAACCCCTCACCAATGAGCAGGACAAGGAGGCATCCCCGGCCAGGAAGACTGTGTTGACGATCGCTCCCCTGCCCAACCTGAAGGGAGCCCAAAGGCTGAGCACCCTCTACTACATCAGTTCATGGCTTTCCGAAGGACTTCCCGAGGAGCAGGTCATCAGCAAGACACTGAGGGCCCTGCTGCAGGCCACCAAGGCATCGGAGATCCACTTCTACAGCGAGTCCCGAGAACTGGTGAACCTCATTTCGGAAGGCTCCGACCGGAAACCCTTCAAGGTCGCAGGTTTCCTGGCCCGGCATTTTCAATCCGCGCCGGAAGCCAGGATCTTCACCGGGGAGGAACTGAGGTATCACCAGAAGGGCGCCGGCGACTATGACATCCTTGCCAGCCCACTCCGGCCCAGTCCCCTGGTCGTGGGCGATTTTCCATACTTCCTCCTGATCAAACCCTCCGCATGGCAGGAGTTCAGCAACCATGACAGGATCATGATGCAGGCCATCAGCCAGATCTGGTCCAGAAGCAATGCACCCAACGAGGGGATTCACCAGCTCAGCCATGAAGGCCGCCTCCTGACAACAGGAAGCATCAACGATTCCCTGCTTCTCGGCGACAGCGGGGAGATGAGAAGGCTGCGGACACGGATCTCAAGGAGCGCCGACAATGAGGCACCCGTCATGATCACAGGCGAAACCGGCACCGGAAAGGAGCTGGTCGCGAGGATGATCCACGCGGGCAGCAGGAGAAGAAACCAGCCGTTCATCAAGCTCAACTGTGCTGCCATCCCATCAGGCCTGATCGAAAGCGAGCTCTTCGGTCACACCAAGGGAGCATTCACGGACGCCAGAACCGACCGGAAGGGCAAGTTTGAACTGGCAAACAACGGCACACTCTTCCTCGATGAGATCGCGGAGATGCCTCTTGAGCTCCAGAGCAAGGTTTTGCGGGCTGTCGAGACATCCGAGTTCGAGCGCGTTGGAGCGGAATCTTCAACTTCGGTCAACATCCGTCTCATCGCCGCCACGCACCAGAACCTGAAGTCAATGGTGGAGGAAGGGCGTTTCCGCAGGGATCTTCTCTTTCGCCTCGATGTCCTCAGGATCAAGACACCTCCCCTTCGCTCCCACACGGAAGACATCGCCTCACTCGCAAAACACTTTCTTCAGCTTTGCTCCGGGGAGAACGGGGTCTTCAAACCGGAAATCTCCCGTGAGGCCATCGAGGTGCTGAAGCAGCATGACTGGCCAGGCAATGTAAGGGAGCTCCGGAATGTCATGCAGCGATGTGTCATCACGACCGACTCACCGGTCATCGGAGCCGGTTTCATGCGGGAGGTGATTTCGGACAGTGAAGAAGATGCCGATTGGTGATCAGGACAAAAAAAGGCCACCGGACACCTCCGATGGCCTTCAAATCGATTGTTCAGCAGGACGACTTATTCGCCATCGTCACCGATCGCCTCGACCGGGCAGCCTTCCATGGCTTCCTTGGCGAGGGATTCCTCCTCGTCATTGGCAGGCTGCTTGTAGACAAAGGAATATCCCCCGTCGTCATTGCGTGTGAAACTGTCAGGGGCGGTCTCACGACAGAGGTCGCAGTCGATGCATTGGTCGTCCACGTAGAACTTGCCCTTAACGTTGTCCGAATACTTGTTTTCTACTTCAGCCATCAGATTTAGATCTTGTTGGGGCAAACGCTAAGGCAAACCCCTGCCGTGTCAACGATTTAGCCGCATGATCCCCCGGCTTCCCCGTAGGTCGCTCGAAAAATTTTTGAAAATTTCTTTCAATAAAAATCGCGGACGGCCGTCGCAATTCCTGAACGAAAGATGAGTGACGGAAGCAATCCAACCCAAGAACAGAAGAACTGGCTGGCTAGCGTGCTGGGCAAGGATGCCTGGTCGGAATTGCAGAAACAGCCTGATTTCCTGTCAGCATTGGAAGTCTCCCTGGGGTTGGCCCGCCAGATTGCCCTGAAATATCTGGCCAGCAAGAGCCTCGCGCGATAACCCGAATTTCTTCGAAAACCGCATACATCCCATCCCACACAGCCATCAGGGCATCCGGTTCCCCGCCGGGTGCCCTGATTCTTTGGGAAGCTGGTCAGGGAGTGCCGCTGTCCTTGTCTCCCTCAAGGCTGAGGAGCTTGTGGTTGTCGGCATTCTCCTCCAGAACCAGGGCCTGAAAATCCCATCCACTCCTCGGGGCAATGTTTCCATTGTAGTCGGAGGTCTCACCAATTCGCTGACCATTGGCGTCAAAGAGCTCAAACTTCACCGTGACATCAAACCACTGGGCATTGTCAAAATTGGTCACCGAGCCCACGACATAGGTCAGGCCACCATCAACCGCCTTCTGCAGATTGGACTCCAGGAGGACCAGTCCCTCACCAGTGGGACCTGAGCCGTGATCCTCTCCGGCCGATTTTTTCACGATGATGGCCACTCCGGCTGCTATTCCCACGACAGCCAGGAGGGCTGCAGCACCAATGGCCACGTTTTTCAGGACCTTCTTGCCTGCACCACCGGGACGTTTCTTGGAGGGAATGCGCGCCTTCGGAAGGGCTGGCTGGGGCGCCTGGGGTTCGGCTGGTTCGACGGGTTCCTGATAAGCGGGTTGTGCCGGACGGACCGGGGCTCCCGGCAATCCAAGCAGCGTGACCTGCTTGGAACAGTGGGGACAGGCAATCTGGGCCCCGGCATAATCGGGCGGATACTGCAATCTTCCCACGCAGTGGGGACAGGCCATCTTAAGCTGACCGTCTCCTGCTGGCGTTGCCTGGCCGACCATCGTGCTGCCGACGGCTTCCGCCGGCTGGGCGGTCAGCGGAGCCTCGCCCGCAGCCGGGTCCTCAAGCTTGGTTGGCTTGGCGCAGTGCGGACATTGAATCGTCTTTCCCAAGGCCGCCGGCGGGAACGCAATACGTCCGTTGCAATGCTGGCAGGCACCTTTGATACTTTGCTGTTCGCTCATCTTACTACTGGCCAGACCCGGGGCTCCGAACCCTTTCCGGAACCCGCAATACACCCCGGCAGGGTTGAAATGCCGCTTTGGGGAGCGACGCTTTTTGTCAGGATCCGGGCGATGCTTCAACTTTTTTTGGACCAACCTGACCAATCACTTCAATTGTCATGATCCACATGGCGGCCTATAACCAACCCATGTCTGTCCGATTGTGTGCGATTCTTGTCGCGGCACTTTGCCCCCAAACCCT
>CAZKNW010000503.1:0-3406 GCA_964554035.1 uncultured Verrucomicrobiota bacterium | reverse complement strand
TTGAGTCTCTCCCTGCCACCTGCCGGGTCGACGAGTTAGCACCACCCCGGGATTCTGGCAAG
The DNA here is from genome assembly GCA_964554035.1 of uncultured Verrucomicrobiota bacterium. Lineage (GTDB taxonomy): Bacteria > Verrucomicrobiota > Verrucomicrobiia > Limisphaerales > CAZKNW01 > CAZKNW01. Next base: position 3,344 of record CAZKNW010000503.1, on the reverse strand, counting down.
ATTCAGGGTTTTGTTTTTGACAATTAGGTTGATGAAAAACCTAAATCATGGAGTCCTTCACCCCATTAAACCTATGAAAAGAACGTCCCTTTCCCTGACCATCCTTCTCCTTGCAGGCACACTGCCAGCACTGGCCGCCAACTGGGGCCAGTGGCGCGGACCCAACTTCGACGGCACCACAGGCGAGACCGGTCTGCCCTCCAACTTCAGCCCGACCGAAAACGTGGCCTGGTCGGTCAAGATGCCTGGTCCTGCCGCCGCAACCCCTGCCGTCTGGAACGACAAGGTCTTCATCTCCACCACCCATGAGCGGGCCAAGACGCTCCATGCCCAGTGCTATGACCGGATTACCGGCAAGCTTCTCTGGGACAAGAAGGTTGGCGACGGCTATGACCGTGACAACCGAAGCAACTATGCCTCCAACTCGCCGGCCACGGACGGCAAGAGGGTGATCTTTTTCTACGGTAATGGAGACCTCGCCTCCTTCACCCAGGATGGAAAGCTCCAATGGCAGAAGAACCTTCAGGAGGAGTTTGGTGAGTTCGCCTTCCAGTGGACCTTCTCGGCGAGCCCTCTGCTGCACAAGGACATCCTCTACATGCAGATCCTCCAGCGCGATGAACCCGTCCGCGGCTCCAAGTCCAAGTTGGGGCCGGATGGAAAGGTGCCCTCCTTCCTACTGGCCCTTGAACCGGACTCCGGCAAGCAGATCTTCCGGGTCGACCGCGCCTCCAAGGCGGCCGCCGAATCCCTTGAGGCCTTCTCGACGCCCGTTCCCCATACCCACAACGGCCGGGAGGAGATCCTGATCGTCGGTGGTGACTGCATCTCGGGACATGATCCGAAGACCGGAAAGGAATTCTGGCGCTGGGGCACATGGAATCCCACCCGCATCGGTCACTGGAGACTCGTTCCTTCTCCCGTCGCCGGGGATGGAATGGTCATGGCCTGCGCCCCCAAGAGGGCACCCGTCTACGTCGTGCAGCTCGGCGGCAAGGGTGACATCAGCAGCAACGGCCTCCTCTGGGACACCTCGGAAGCGCCTGACGTCTCGTCCGATGTTCCGACACCCGCCTTTCATGACGGGGACTTCTTTGTCCTGAGTGACGTGCGCAATGCCATGAACCGCGTGGACGGAAAGACCGGCAAGGTGGAGTGGACCACCGAACTTCCAAGGTTCCGCAAGTGGCGTTCCTCTCCCACGGTGGCAGACGGAAAGATCTACCTCATGAACCACGGTGGTGAAGTGAAGGTCCTGTCCGAGAAGACCGGAGAGATCCTGCACACCGCGCAGATGGGTGAACAAGGTGATGACGGTATTCGTGCCTCCATCGTGGCCTCCCACGGGAATCTTTTCATCCGCACCAATTCGAAACTGTTCTGCATCGGCTCCAAGCCAACTGTGGCCGCCCGCTGATTGAAGGAAGCCTTTCCTTTTGAATCCACCCCATCCGTCTGTGTGACGGATGGGGTTTTTCATACCCATGAGCCACACCAAGAAGGAAACCCTGTTGTCGTGGTCCGGCGGCAAGGACGCCGCATGGGCACTCAAGGTCCTTAAGGAATCGGAGGATCTTCATCCTGTCCGCCTCTTTTCGACCTTCAACCCCGATGACGGAAAGATCGCCGTCCATGGGACTCCGATCGATCTGATCGAGGCGCAGGCCAGAGCCGTTGGCCTTCCACTGGACCTTCTGCCCATCCCCAACCCCTGCCCGAATGATCTGTACGCCACGACCCTTCGTCGATACTGGCAGGAACAAGAGGAGGCTGCGTGCGTGGCGTTCGGCGATCTCTTTCTTGAGGACATCAGGAAGTTTCGCGAGGACCTTTTGAAGGAAACGGACCTTGTCCCTGTCTTTCCTCTCTGGAACGAGCCGACCGACGCCCTCGCGAGGCGCATGATCGAGGAAGGCACACGCGCTGTCGTGACCTGCGTCGATACCGAACAGCTTCCCGGATCCTTCATGGGCCGCGCCTTCGATGGCAGCTTCCTGAACGACCTGCCCGAGAGCGCGGATCCCTGCGGTGAAGGAGGCGAATTCCATACCTTCGTGTTTGATCATCCCACATTTCGTGAACCGGTCTGCTGGAAGGATACCGGAAGAAGCAGCACGGGCCGATTCCATGTCTTAGACATCACAGCACCTTGAGTCTACCTGGACATCCACGGGTTTTTTCTCGCTCAGGTGCCGAATATTCTCAAACTCTCACCGCATCATGCCCGCCGACAGTCCAACAGGTACCCAGCTCTTCCCGTTGAAGGACATCTCCCGGAGATCCCTGACCATCGAGGGCTGCCGAATCCTCGTCGCGGATGACGATCCCATGAACCAACGGATCCTCCACCAGAAGCTGACGGACATGGGGCATTCCGTGAAATGCGTGGACAATGGAGAACTGGCCGTCCGAGAGCTTTCGAATGAACCCTTCGATCTCGTCCTCCTGGACATGCTGATGCCGGTGATGACCGGTGCCGAGGTGCTCGAGGAAATGAAACGCCGCCCGGAGTGGAGGGAACTCCCGGTCATCATGATCGCCGGGCTCGACAATCTCACCCATGTGGCCCGCTGCATCGAGATGGGGGCCGATGACTATCTCGCCAAGCCCTACAATCCCGTTCTCCTCAAGGCACGCATCCATGCCTGCCTTGAAAAGAAGCGGCTTCGTGACCAGGAGAACGCCACCTATGCCGCACTGGTCCAAAGCCAACACCATCTCCGGGAGGAACTGGCGGAGGCTGCAGATTATGTCACCTCCCTTCTCCCACCTCCGTTGACCGGAGACGTTTCAACCGATTGGAAGTTCATCCCATCCACCCAGCTGGGTGGGGATTCCTTCGGCTACCACTGGTTGGACGATGATCATCTGGCGATGTACCTCCTCGATGTCTGCGGCCATGGAGTGGGCGCGGCACTGCTCTCGATCTCCGCGGTCAATGTCCTGCGCTCCTATCTCCTGCCGGACACCGATTTCCATGACCCCGGCCAGGTCCTCTCCGCCACGAATGACATGTTCCAGATGGAGAACCACAACAACATGTACTTCACCATCTGGTACGGGGTCTACAGTCGCTCCAGGAGGGAGATACGCCATGCCTGTGGAGGACACCCCCCCTGCGATCCTCATGCGTGGCGAAAGCCGGGAGACGTCGAAACCGGTCCAGTTGAAGGCTTCCGGTCTCGTCACCGGAACCATGCCCGGCATGCCCTATGAGGTGAAGACCGAGCCCCTGGGTTCCTACAACGCGCTCTTCCTCTTCAGCGACGGCGTCTATGAGATCACCCGGCCTGACGGTACAATGTGGGAATTCGCGGACTTCGAGCGGGAACTCACCCGTCTCG
>CAZKNW010000502.1:0-3406 GCA_964554035.1 uncultured Verrucomicrobiota bacterium | reverse complement strand
CCGGATCCACGCTGCCGGCGACATGGTGGATGTCGGCATCCTCGAAGCACCGGATGACCTGGACGATGGCATCCACCTCCCGGATGTGGCTGAGGAACTTGTTGCCAAGACCCTCCCCTTCTGCCGCTCCCTTCACCAGTCCGGCGATATCGACGAATTCGACTGCTGCGGGAATGATGGTCTCGGTATGGGCGACCTTTGCCAGCGGTTCCAGCCGTGGATCGGGAACGGTGACCACGCCGACGTTGGGGTCGATGGTGCAAAAGGGATAATTTGCACTCTCAGCCTTGCGCGTGCGGGTGAGCGCGTTGAACAGGGTGGATTTTCCAACATTGGGCAGTCCGACTATACCAGCTCTAAGCATCGTGTTTGTTCCGTTGCGTTACAAAAGGGGTTTCCCGGTGGGAAAGGGGCGGAGTATGGAGAGGGTGGGAGTGCCGTGGCAATCCTTCCGTTGGCCGGTTTCAGATCCCGGCCATCTTCCGGATCGCTGTCTTGAACTCTTCAATACCTTCGTCAAAACCGGCCATCATTTCCTGGATCGCGACATCGGGGAACTGTTTCCTGAACTCAGTAAGTTTCTCCACGGCCGGTTCCTCGTCCATCTTGTTGGCAGCCACCAGCCGGGGATGCTTCAGGAGGTCAGCATCATAGTGCTCGAGTTCAGAAAGCAGCTTCTCGTAGTCGTCCCACGGCTCCCTTCCGTCTGTCCCTGCCATGTCGAGGATCAGCACCAGCGCCCTGCAGCGGGTGATGTGGCGGAGAAAGGCATGACCCAGTCCGACGTTTTCATGGGCGCCCTCAATGATGCCGGGAATGTCACAGACCGTGAGCCGCTTGAAGTCCTCGTATTCCAGGACCCCGATCTGGGGGTGGAGGGTGGTGAAGGGATAGGAGGCGATCTTCGGGCGGGCCTTGGAAATGGCGGTCAGAAGGGTTGATTTGCCTGCGTTTGGATAGCCGACCAGGCCGACATCCCCCATGAAACGAAGCTCCAGACGGAAAACACCGTCTTCACCGTCTTCGCCTGGCTGGGCCTTTCTGGGTGCCTGATTCCTTGATGAGGCGTAATGCTGGTTGCCCTGGCCGCCTCGTCCCCCCTCACATAGGATGAACCGTTGCCCATGCTGGGTGAGGTCGGCCAGAAGGACGGGTTCCTGCTCGGGGGCCTCGGTATCTTCAACCGATTCCTCCTCCTCCAGTCCGGCTTCCAGGTCGATCTGCAGGGCCGCAGTCGAGCCAGCTCCCACCACGGCCTCTTCGCCGACAAAATCCAGTGCATCGAGACCTTCTTCCTCAAGTCGCCGCTCTTCCTCGATTCTTGCGCGAATGTCCTCGAGGGTGGTCTTCTTCAGCTGCCAGACCATGGTTCCGCATGGGACCTGGATGACCAGATCCTTGCCGGACTTGCCGGTCATGTTCTTTCCCATGCCGTGGGCACCATCCTTGGCGAAGAGATGGGGGGCGTAGTATTGGTTGACGAGGTTGTTGATGTCGTGGCTCGCCTCGAGGATGACGCTGCCACCCCGGCCGCCATCGCCGCCATTGGGGCCTCCCTTGGGGACGTGGGCCTCCCGACGAAAGGAGACGCAGCCCCGACCGCCGTGGCCGGCTCTTGCGAAGACTTTTACCTCGTCAACAAACATGGGGAGGAAGGATAAAAAAAAGGCGAGGCGTTTCCACCTCGCCAAATTGAAAGTGCGACCGGTGCTTCGGTCTAGTTGGAGGCCTCGACCTCAGCCGTCGCAGCGGGAACGATGCTGACGAGGCGCTTGCCCTTTTCGAACGCCACGTGACCATCGGTCAGGGCGAAGAGGGTCCAGTCGCGCCCGATGCCGACGTTCTTGCCTGCCTTGAAGCTGGCGCCACGCTGGCGGACGATGATGGTGCCTGCATTGACGAGCTCTCCGCCGAAGCGCTTCACACCGAGGCGCTTGCTGTTACTGTCGCGGCCATTGCGGATGCTTCCCTGTCCTTTTTTGTGTGCCATGAGATCTTAAGCTTTGATGGAGGTGACTTTGAGAACGGTCTGTGCCTGGCGATGCCCGACCTTGCGGCGGTATCCCTTGCGGCGGCGCATCTTGAAGGCGATGAGCTTCGGCCCGCGCTGGTGGTTGACCACTTCGGCAGTGACGGAGGCGCCTTCCACGGTGGGAGCGCCGACTTTGGTGCCGGATTCGGTCTGCACGAGAAGCACCTTGTCCAGAGTCGTGCTCTGACCGGCTTCCACGTTCAGCTTCTCGACGATGACCTTGTCACCTTCGCTGACGCGGTACTGCTTACCGCCTGTTTCCAAAATTGCGTACATAGTTGGTTCCTTCCGAAAAAAGGGCGCAAAGAAAAACACGGCCCCCATGGGGTGTCAATACATTCGTATTGGAAATTTTGACACCTTCTCAAGGTTGGAGAAAACCATTTCGAGGCCCTTCGCTACTGTCATTCCTGATGAGCAGACCGCTTTAGCCGGTCCCAGATGGCATCCCATCCATCCCCTATCGGAGGATTCTGAACGAGGATGAGCCCGAAATCATGTTTATCACACTCATGGAGCTCTGCGTAAAGGCACCTGGCATAGTCTGCCGGGTTTCCGGGAAGCAGGCGTGAAGGAACGTTTTCCTGGGGGATTCCTGACGATTGATGGCCAAGAAGGACCACCCCACCCATGGTTCCCGTGGGCTTTGCCAGTTCGGACGACCGGTCTGTGACCGGATCGAAAAGCATGAGATGAGCCTTGGGCGCGTAGTGGCGGCTCAGCTGGCCAGGGCTTTTCAAGGCACCGGAACGAGTCTGGCCTGCGGCAGTGCATTTCCCCAGCAGGCTGGCAATCGATCCGCCTGAGATCATTCCAAACCGCAGAATGCTGACGGGATCGGTTGTGAGGTCCAGCACTGTGGATTCAATCCCAACCGCGCAGGGTCCACCATCCACGACAACCGTGTCTTCCCCAAGGCTGGCGGTCACATGCTTCGCCATGGTGGGGGAAACATGGTTGGACCGGTTCGCGCTCGGGGCCGCAAGTGGTCTGTCCAGAAGGCCGATGATCCTTCTGAAAAGGGGGTGAGCCGGCAACCTCACGGCCACGGTGTCTCCTCCTGCCGTGACCTTGTCTGAGATCCTGCCATTGTGGGGTAGGACCAGGGTCAGCGGGCCGGGCCAGAAGGCGTTTGCCAGCCTTTCCGCTGATTCAGGCCATTGGGCGGTAAATTCCCTTGCCATCCTTATTGAGTCGACATGGATGATCAGGGGGTTGTGGGCGGGACGTCCCTTTGCCTTGAAGACCCTTTGCTGCGCTTGGTGGACCGCGCTGCTCAGGTCCGCCTGAAAGCCAAAAGGTTCGAAATGAACCCCCGTGACATTGCTTGCCGTCGCCGCGAGGGTCGAGAAATACGTCGAGGGAATCGTCTCG
>CAZKNW010000501.1:0-3415 GCA_964554035.1 uncultured Verrucomicrobiota bacterium | reverse complement strand
GGATCGGATAGACCATGGCGGACTTGAACTTCGACTGCACCTCGGCAAAGCGCTCAAAGTGATCGGCAAGTCGGCGCAACACGTCCTGAAGCGCCCCGCTCTGTTCCCCGGCCTGCACCATGTTGACATACATGGGTGTGAAGATGTGGGACTGCTTGCCCATGGCGGCCGAGAGGGAGCGCCCCTCCATCACCTCCTGCTTCAGCTCCATGCTGACGGAGGAAGGGATGCCCTTGCTGCCCAGGTGCGTCATGCTGTTCAGGGCCACGGTCAGGGGCATGCCCGACTTGAGAAGGTTGGCCAGCTGCCGGGTAAAGGTGGCGATCTCCTGGATCTTGGGTTTCCTCCTGCCCGAGAAGACTTTGGACAAACCTGCTGGAAGGGCCGGACCGCCCGAGCGGCCTCCCTTTCCACGTCCACCCACCGGGTCGATGGACACGGGAAAGAGCCCCATCTTCTCCACCTGGGAGAGGGCGTTGGCCTTGTCGGGTACATCCAATACCCCCTGAACCATCCCTCCGGTCCTGCTGCGTGCCTTGTAGTTGAACTGTGCCATGCTTCGGTAAGACCAGCCTGCTAAATCACCGCCCCATCCGAAAAGTTGTTTTTCAAAGAAGTTGCCAGCAGGGCCACTAGAACCCTCTAGTCCTGGGCCTGCTTCACATACCCCGCATTCAGGCTGCCCCGACGGTAACCCTGCAGGTCGATGGTGACATGACGGTAACCCACCCTGAAAACGGCCTCAACCAAGGGCTCCCGCGTTTCCGACGACAGTAGCCTCCCCAGTTCCCCGACACCCACCTCAATCCGGGCGAGGGACTGACCACCCGTCAACTCATGATGCCGCACCCGGACCTCCGAAAAGCCCGCTTCCCTGAGGACCTTCTCCGCAGCCTCGATCATCGCCAGTTTTTCAGGGGAAACCTTCTCACCATAGGGGATCCTCGAACTCAGGCAGGCCATCTCCGGCTTGTCCTTCGTCGGAAGCCCCAGGTCTTCAGACAAGGAACGGATGTCGTCCTTCGTCAGGCCGGCTTCCTTGAGCGGGGCCCTGACTTCAAAGGCGCGGGCCGCTTCCGCTCCGGGGCGATGATCGCCCAGATCACTGGTGTTTTCGCCATAGGCGATCACAGCGATGCCCAATTCCTCGGCGAGGGGAGCCAGACGGGAAAAAAGGGCCTGCTTGCAGTAGAAGCAGCGGTTGACCGGGTTGGAAAGGTAGTCCTCGTTCTCGAACTCCTCGGTCTGGATCACCTTCAGGGGAAAGCCAAACTGGACGGACAAGGCCTTCGCTTCCTCCAGTTCCACCCGGGGCAGACTGGCCGAATCCGCAGTGACGGCCAGCATGTCCTTCCCAAGGACCTGATGGGCCACCACGGCCAGAAGGGTCGAGTCCACACCTCCGGAAAAGGCCACCATGCAGGAGCGGTACTCCTTCAGGACCGTTTGAAGCGCTTTGAGCTTTTCCGAAGACATCGGCGTCAACCTGCCAAGCCTCCCGCCAAGTGTCCAGCAGCAGGATCAGTTCAGCAGACCCATCAGGCGCATCAAGGGACCTCCGAAAAGGGACACCAGGATCAGGCCGAAGATCCCCACCAGCCCCCCGACCTTGACCATGTCGCGGGTCTTGATGGCTCCACTGGCAAAGGCAATGGCATTGGGAGGGGTGCTGATGGGAAGCGCCATCGACAGGGAGGCCACCATGGCGATGCTCACGGCCATGGCCACCGGGTGAATACCTCCTGCACCCGACGCTAAAGCCCCGGCCACACCAATGGGGATCAACAGGTTCGCCGAGGCGGTATTGGACATGAAGGTACTCATCACCAGCGTCATGCCGAGCAGCGGAATCAGGAGCTTCGAACCACCTTCATCGCCACCCGGCAGGAAACCCGTGATGAAGCGGTCCAGTCCCGTCATCTGGATTCCGCTTCCCAGGGAAATACCGCCGGCAATCAGGATCAGGACATGCCAGTCCAGCTTTTGAAGGTCCTCCCGATTGAGGACGCCGGTGGCGGTCAGGACGACCGCGGGCAGGATCGCCACCACCGGAGAGGGAAGCCCATGCCATGAACCCGTCAGCCAGAGCAGGACCGTGACCGTAAAGGTCACCACCACAATGACGCCTCGTGGCGCCAGTTTCTCAGCGGCAAGCGTGATCTTCACCTCCCCCTCTCGAGGCTTGAAGTAGAACCAGAGCAGCATCCAGCAAAACCCCATGACCAGGATCAGGAGCGGGATTCCCACCAGCATCCATTTCAGGAATCCCACACTGAATCCCTCCTTGGACAGGAATCCCACCGCCACGGCATTGGGAGGTGAGGCGATCGGCGTTCCCACACTTCCGATGTTGGCGGCAAAGGGAACGGAAAGGGTCAGCCCGGTACGGAAGGGGCTTTCCTCGGGTAGCTGCAGCACGATCGGACTGATCAGCGCCATCATCATCGCCGTGGTGGCCGTGTTGCTCATCCACATGGAGAAGACCGCCGTGACCAGCATGATCCCGAAGAGCATCAGGGCCGGACTTCCCTTGAAGGGTTGGAGAAAGAGGAGCGACAGCACCCGGTCCACCCGCTCCTTCACCGCTGCCCTTGCCAGCAGGAATCCCCCAAAGAAAAGCAGCATGACCGGATCGGCAGCCACCTTCAGGATGTCCCGATACCCGGGCGATTCACCGGCTTCAAACCCAAGCCCAATCCAACCACCGGGATTGGCCAAGAGGATCATCTGGAGGGCGATGACCAGCAAGGAGGTGGCAAACAAAGGCAGCGCCTCCGTGACCCAGAGAAGACAGGCCAGCGCGAAGATACCTCCCATGAAAACCGCCTCACGCGGAAGCTCCGTCTTCGCCGAAAGCAGGAACGCCACAAGAAGCCCTCCCAGAAATGAGCCCGCTACCATCAGGTAGGCCTTCAGGGATCCTCTAACCGGATTTCGTGTCGCTTCTTCCATGACCGCAAGCGGCCTTCAACAAACTTGGAATCCGCGACGATGGAAAGCGTTTACTGGTGACAACTGTGCGAAACTTATTCCAAGAACCGACCGCTTGGATGCAATCCCCTCATGGCCTGCGTCGGGAAACAAGTTCATCCACCTCGAGCATTACCTCACACAAAGGCGCAACTTGTCCCGCCGAAGCCTACGCGAAGGGGGAAGGCACAAAGGACTCCAGAATCCGTAGAACCGGATGTCAATCCGATCACTTCCTAGGAACAAACCGGAGCACGGAATCTGGAGGTTACGAGAAAACTTGGAGCGAGACACCCCAATAACCGGCAGGCGGAACGCCAACCACCACAAGCCTCTAGTTTAGAAGTGTCCTCTTGAGGGAGAAGCTTACAGTAGGACCTCAATGTCTACCTCAAACACTACAATGAGAAGCGCCCCATCAGGGCCGAGGACTCAATGGAACAAC
>CAZKNW010000500.1:0-3415 GCA_964554035.1 uncultured Verrucomicrobiota bacterium | reverse complement strand
TGAGGCATTTTTGGCGATTCTGATGCTCGCTCCTGAGTGAATGGGATGGAATCATTTCGGAGGCTTACTACCCGGGCTGCAAGCCCGATTGAGGGACCAACTCTTCTGCCAATCCTAGCAATCTCCCACCAAAAGGGGTTCGTTCCTTGTTCCGGGTTTGTTATCAACAAAGGATGGACATCGCCGAACACAACCGCAGGGCATGGAATGAGGCGGCGATCAAGGAATGTGATTGGTCCATTCCGGTGTCGGCAGAACAGATCGATGCGGCACGTGAGGGGGAATGGTCTGTCATCCTGACACCAAGGAAGCCTGTTCCCAGGGAATGGTTTCCGGAACTTCAGGGTGCCAAGGTGCTTTGCCTTGCCTCAGGAGGAGGTCAACAAGCTCCGATCCTCGCAGCAGCCGGAGCGGATGTCACCAGCTTCGATCTGTCCGAAGAACAACTCTTGCTCGACGATCAACTCGCTGAAGCCCACTCCCTGCCACTGGACACATCCCAGGGCGACATGCGGGATTTGTCTTCATTCGATGACGGATCCTTCGACCTGGTTTTCAATCCGGCATCCAACCTCTTCATCCCTGACGTACGGCCGCTCTGGGCCGAATGCCATCGGGTCCTTAAACCCCGTGGGATGCTTATGTCCGGCTCGATGAATCCCTCGTTCTTTCTCTTCAACCATGAACAAGCGGAGAAGGAAGGCGTGCTGGAAGTGAAGTATCCACTTCCCTATTCGGATCTGACTTCTCCCCACTCTGAAGATGACGGGCCATCGACGGAACGATCCAAGACACTGGAGTTCGGCCACACGCTTGAAGACCTGATCGGTGGACAAACGGAATGCGGGTTCCACATCACCGGGTTCTACGAGGATTACTGGAGCGATGATGCCACGCCCTTGAATGTGTATTCGCCTACATCATTTGCGACCAAGGCGGTGAAGATGTAGGACGGTGGGAATTTAGACCATTCACCAAAAGGGGGTTCGCGAATTGGCGAAGGAAGACCGCCTTCACAGGCTGTGTGAAAACTCGGGGCGGACGCCCCAATGACCGGCAGGCGAGACGCCAACCACCACGATCGTAGAGAAATGGCCCAAAAACTGTGGTGGTCCCGCAGGCGCGGGATCCCGTCTGCCAGTTACGGGAGCGTCTCGCTCCCATTCGGTGAGTTTTCACACAGCCTGTGAAGGCGGGACTACGAACGGTCCTTTTCGACACGACACAATAGGATTGAAGGACATCCTCCATTTCCTCGCTTGTAGTTCAGCCTTTAGGCGGTCTTCTAATCCCTCCGGGATGAAATCCGTTTCTTGATTCCCAACCAGTGGTGTCGCTACGCCCAACTTACCGCCTACGAGCTGTGATGCCTCCGGCATCTGCCCACGGCAATCCAACCCAACAACATCCCTACTTCTCTGCAAGGCTCTTGTAGTGATCGATGATCCCCTGGAGTTCCTTCACCACATCAGGGTGGTCCTTGTAGACATTGGTTGTCTGGTTGCGGTCCTTTTCAAGGTCATACAACTGCGCAGGAAGGGCATCCTGCCTTACACGGCCATTCGCGATGTCGCTGTTGGGATGACCACTGTACGTGATCGCGGGAGGACCACCAAAGCCGTGGTCACCCAAGTTCCTTGAGCCAAAGCCACCTCCGGCTTTCGCCCCGATGTAGACCCACTTGCCCTGCCGGATCGTCAGGTGCGTCTTGCGTGATGCAGCCAGCAACAGGTTCTTGCGGATCTGTTCCTTGGGATCACCCAGAAGCGCCGGCAGCATGTTCACACTGTCACGCCCCTGCCCCTCGCTGATCTTTTGTCCCGTCAAAGCCGCACAGGTCGCCATGAGGTCGATGTTGGAGATCAACTGATCCGATTCGGATCCCGCCTCGATCTTCCCGGGCCAGCGCGCGATGAAGGGAACCCGATGCCCGCCCTCCCAGGCATCGAACTTGAAGCCCAGCAGGTCGCCATTCATTTCATGTCCGGCCTTCCATGCCGCCTGCCCACCGCGGTTGAACATGCCCCCGTTGTCACTGGTGAAGATGACCAGCGTGTTGTCAGCAAGCCCTTCCTCATCGAGGGTTCTCATGACTTCGCCAACGATCCAGTCCAGTTCGTGGATGAAGTCACCATAGCGACCGCAGTCACTGGTTCCCTGAAAGCGGGGATGAGGGGTGAAGGGGTGATGAATGTTGGTGGTCGGGAAGTAGAGAAAGAAGGGTTCCTTCTTATGGTCCCGGATCCACTGCGTCGCCTTGTCCTTCAGCGTCGTCCCCACATATTCGTCGTCGTAGAGGGCATGGGCACGACCCGCACCACCGATCTGACCAACACCAAATTTCTCGTCGAACTCCCGCGTCTTGGCCTTCTTCCCAAAAACAAAGGGATCCTCCGGATCCAGTCCCACCACGCGATGATTCTCCACGTAAACGAAAGGAGGATGACTGTTCACGATGGGCATGCCGAAGTAGTAGTCGAATCCCAGTTCCAGCGGCCCGGGTTTGAGATCCCCGTTCCAGTCGGGACGGGGATTCCCAAATCCAAGGTGCCACTTACCGATGCAGGCCGTCGCATAACCAGCCCTCTTCATGACGTCGGCAACGGTTTCCTTTTCAGGATCAATCCTGAGTCCCACCTTGAGGAAGACGGGAGGAAACAGGTTCACACGCATCGGATACTCGCCGGTGACCAAGGCATAACGTGAAGGGGTACAGACGGCGGAGGCGGAATGAGCATCAGTAAAGCGCCGGCCCTGCGAGGCCAACCTGTCGATGTTGGGCGTGCGGACCTTGGTGGCGCCATAGCAACCCACATCGCCATAGCCCAGGTCATCCGCAAAGATCACGACGATATTGGGAGGCTTGGGGGCTGAGGAAGCATTGAAGGCAAGGAGTGTCAGGAAAACAAAACTGAACAGCGCCCATGAGGCCCGAGGGGGAATGGCAGGGATCGAGACTTTCATCGTGGAGTCACACCATCCTGCCAACCCCATCCAACCTGTCGAGTCCTATGAAGATTGAATGAGGAAGGCAGGAAACAAGGAACAGAAGACGAAGCGGCTTTTCCTTCCTTCCTAATTCAATTCATCTCCTGTTCCATCGTTTTCACCTGTGGCAGAAAATCCTGCGACAACCAAGCGGCTCCTGTGATAGGTTGTCTCCATGCCCTTGATCCTGCTTTGCCTGCTCCTTGTGCTTCCGCTTCATGCTGCGGAGTACCACGTCTCACCGTCAGGAAAGGATTCATCGAAGGGATCGCGGCAGACACCCTGGAAGACCATCCAACGAGGCGTCTCTGGGCTCTCGGCTGGAGACACCCTCATTGTTCACGATGGTACTTACCGCGAACACGTGAAGCTGGGTCGCAGCGGGGAGAGGAACCGCCCCATCCATATACGCGCCAACAATCCCCAG
>CAZKNW010000499.1:0-3426 GCA_964554035.1 uncultured Verrucomicrobiota bacterium | reverse complement strand
AAAAGGAAGGTTGCTGCGCAGATCCCTTGGCCCACGAGAAGGGTGCTTTGAATGGAAATCCGGTCAGCTGCCCACCCTGCGAGAAGGCTCCCAAACGGGGTCAGTCCGATGAACGCGAATGAGTAGAAGGACATCAACCTTCCTCGCAGCGGATCTGGAGAGTTGATCTGGACGACGAGGTTGCAGGAGGAGAAGAACAGGATCATGAACCAGCCAGCCAGGAAGAGCATGACAAGGGCGGGCATCAACGTCCGTGTGGCGGTGAAGAGGGCAAGCGATCCCATCAGTCCGAAACCGCCAATGGCAATCAGGTTGGCCTTCTTCGAATAGTCGGCCAGCAGCACCATCGAGATGGCCCCAAGAAAGGCTCCCAGTCCGTTGGCGGCCATCAGGAGACCCAGACCCTCGGCGGACAGCCCGAGCCGGTCCTTGGCGAAGGCTGGAAGCAGGACGGAGTAAGGCCATGCAAAGAGGCTGACACAGGCGACCATGATCAGCGTGATACGGATGGGGCGCCTGGTTTCCAGGTAATCCAGCGCCTCCCGGATCGGCCCCTTCTTCCTCGTTCCCTCCTTGCGGGGTGTCTCCGGGAACCGGATCAGGAGATAGCTTCCAATCACGGCGAGGTAAGACAATGCATTGCCCAGGAAGCAGCCCACGACACCAACCAGGCCCAACAGGATGCCTCCCAAGGCCGGACCGATGCATCTTGCACCGTTGAAGAGCGAGGTGTTGAGGGCGATGGCATTCGGCAGGTCCTTGGAGCCGACGAGGCCGGCCATCAGGCTTTGACGGGCCGGGATGTCGAAGGAGTGGGCCGTCCCAAGGAGCAGGGAGATGAGTCCGATGTGCCAGAACTGGATGGAGCCGGAATAGGCCAGCCAGGCAAGGAGCAGGGCACTCACCATGGAAATGGACTGCGTGGTCAGCAGGATCTTCTTCCGACTGAAATGATCCGCGACGATGCCTCCGGCAAAGGACAGGAGCGTGACAGGGAGTGTGTGGTAGAAGCGGATCTGACCCAGGGCATGGCGGGATCCGGTGAGGTCATAGACCAGCCATCCTTCCACCATCATCTGCATCCAGGAGCCGATCAGTGAGACGGCCATCCCCAGGAAAAAGATCCGGTAATTCCTGTGACTGAGTGCCCTGAGAGGATGAAGCCTGCCCACGCGTCAGTAGGTGGCGGATTTGATCAAAAATGCAAGGAACTATCTTTTTGTGGGCTGTGGTCCCACGAGTCAGGCCCGCGCCTCGAACTGTTTGAGAATCCACTCGTAGGTCTTGGCCATGCCATCGCGCAGACTGATCGACGGTTCCCATCCCAGTTTCTCGTTGATCAGGGTGTTGTCGCTGTTGCGTCCGTTGACACCCTTGGGAGCACCGAGGTTGTAGTTTCTTTTCAGCGTGATTCCTGCAATCGCCTCCACGATGTCCACCAGTCCGTTGATGGTGACCAGTTCATTGCTTCCCAGGTTGATGGGTTCGGTGATGGTTTCGCTTTCCATGATCTCAAGGATGCCTTTCAGGCAGTCGTCGATATACATGAAGCTCCGCGTCTGCTTTCCATCGCCCCAGATCTCGATCTCGTGGTTGGCGCTCTTCACGGCCTCGATGACCTTGCGGCAGATGGCGGCCGGAGCCTTTTCCCTGCCTCCATCCCAGGTTCCGTGGGGACCATAAACGTTATGGAAGCGGGCCACGCGCGTTATGAGGCCGAAGTCCTCTGAGAAGTGACGGCACATCCTTTCACTGAAGAGCTTCTCCCATCCATAGCCGTCCTCTGGCATGGCGGGGTAGGCATCGGATTCCTTCAACGCCACAACGTCCTCGGACACCTGCTTGTCAGCTGCATAGACACAGGCCGATGAGGCAAAGAAGAAGCGCTTCGCTCCCGCCTCCCGGCTGGCCATCAGCAGGTGGGTGTTTATCAGGACGGAGAGCATGCAGAGCGCCTTGTTGTTCTCGATGAAGCCCATGCCTCCCATGTCGGCGGCGAGGTTGTAGACGTGGGAGCAATCCTTGACCGCCTCGCGGCAGGCGGGAAGTTCCTGTAGGTCGAGCTGTAGGTTCTCCGCCTCGGGAAAGGTCTGGTACCACTCGCTCATCGGTTTCAGATCGACGGCCCTGACCTTTTCGCCCCGTGCGAGGAGGGTTCCAACAAGGTGCCCGCCGATGAAGCCACCGGCACCGCAAACAACACTATGATTCATAAGCAACGTTCCAAAGGACCCGGAAAAATCGGGCCGAGGATGGTCCCCTGTGCGGGCGCAGCAGCAAACCATCAATGCCAACACCCTGCCAGTGAAAACGTTGCGGTATCGGTTCAGTCGGCGAGCTGCACCTCGGGGTAGCGGAAGGTGGGTTGCGGGACCTCGATGAGGTTCCTTTGGCCGGGCTTGAGGGAGGTGTAGATCTCGTATTGGAAAGGATCCTGTCTGTAGCAGCCTTTCTGCAGCTTATCGATCCGGTGGATCATCCGGACCACAGGCCGGAACCACTGGAAAAGGATGGGGGCCTGCTGCATGTGCCTGCGGGCCTCCTGCATGGCATTTGCCGCGAAATTCATGTTCTCGCCTGTCAGGGTGAAGGTCGAGGTGTACTCGTTGAGGCATTTCATCCGAACACCGGCCTTGACGAGTCCCAGCACCCATTGGGCGTCGCCCAGGTCCTTCCAGGCAGGATTGAACCAGTGTTGGCCTTTATCGAGGATCCTGCGCCGGAAGAAGGTGGCACAGGTCAGGATGGGCAGCGGGCAGACTGAGACGACGGAGTAACGGGGCAATACACTCTTCCGGTAGGAAAGGAATCCGCCGTCCGCTCCGACGATGATGGCATCACCGAAAAGGACGTCCAGATCAGGATCGGCATCGAAGGCCTCCTGCACCTTCTTCAGTGTTCCCGGAAGGTATTGCTCGTCGCAGTTGAGGTAGCAGCAGATGTCTCCCCTGGATTTTCTGAGTCCACGATTCACGGCATCATACATGCCTTCATCCCGTTCCCGGATGAGCCGGGCATCAGGAAAATCCCGCTCCAGTGACTCCAGCCCCTCGGTCTTGCCTGTGTCCTGGATGATATGCTCGAACGCCACCCCTTCCTGGTCGGCGATGGAGGCCGTACACAGTTTCAGCCATTCCGGCTGGCAATGAGATGGGGTAACGACCGAGATCATCTGGAAACCATTGATGAACCATCGGATTGTTGCAACACCGATGGGTTCCAGTCATCGGGAAAGCCCTGATGATTCCAAGATTTGAGTTTCATCGTGTCACGGGAACGGTAAGGATGACGGTCTCCGTGAGAAACTCTTTCCCAAGGTTTGAAATTTGCCATGGCGGGATGCTGTCGGTTGCTGACGGGTTGAAGGGATTGCAATCAATCAATGGAGGGATCCCGCCTTGGGACTCATCGTGTTTCATCAGGGGT
>CAZKNW010000498.1:0-3437 GCA_964554035.1 uncultured Verrucomicrobiota bacterium | reverse complement strand
TTGTCCTCGTGCTCGCCTCAAAGAACGCCGTGATCACGATCTTTCCGTCCAGCGGGTGAAATGGGGCGATCTCCGTCTTCTCCAGGACGGCCGCCAGCTTGCTCAACTCGATCACCTGCTCGCAGGTGAATTGACCCGCGCCAAGCACGGATTCCCCGCTCAACTGACGAAGGATCTCCAGGTCGATCGGGTTGTCCTTGAACAGGTCACCCGGCTCGGGCCGAAGGGATTCGGATCCCTGCGGAGGTTCAAGGACCTGCTCGATGTGATTGGGGGGTAAGTCTTCTGGTTTCATGAGAATCGTGTATGAGAAGGATGGAAATGGGAATGGAGTCGGGAAGGCCTCACCACAGGTCACCGTTCTTCCAGTCACGGACGAACAGGATGATCAGTGCAAGGATGCCAAGGGCCGTCCAAACAAGCCCGAGTATCACCAGCGAATAGAAGAAGGTCTGGGAAAACATGGTTCAGGTCAGCTTGCGGGTTCCTTGGAATTGGATTCCGGCCAGGGTCTGGGCGAAATCCATTTGGAAGAAAGCGTGAAACACATGGAGACGGCGGCTGCGACAAGTGCCGCCATGTACGGCTCGTAGGCAAAGAAGCACACGTAGCCCGAGATGCAACCGGCAACGACACCGATGTTGACGATCAAGGGGTTGCATTGTTTCCAGAACAGCCCAGCAATCACGGGCCAGATGAGACTCGCGACCAGCCCCCCGGCGCTGTAGAGGACGAGCCCCACATTCCATTCGTTCAGGGCAATGATCCAGGCAACCACCGCGACTCCGAGGATGACGGATCCGGCCACCCTCCGGAAGGACTCCTCCTTCAACTCCTGACCAAACAGTCCGCAATAGACATCCTTGACCACGAGGTCGGAGGTCGCCGCAAGAAGGGAGTCGATGGATGAGGCAATCGAGCAGAAAAGCACCACGAGGATCAGCACCCCCGCCATCATGCCCATGCCCGACTGGGAAAGGACATGCTCGGCCACCATGGGGCCCACCTTGCTTGAATCGGTCACGTTCACACCCAGGGGCCCGGCAGCCAGGGCGATGAAGCCGGCCGCGATGGGGATGGGAAACCAGAGGAGGCCGGAGACAAAGAACGCCTTCCCAACCACCTTGTCCCGCATGGCGAAGGCACGGCTCCACCAGACGTTGTTGTGGAAGACCTCACCAAAGCCAAAGAGCATGTTGTTGAAGAAAGCCAGGAGGGCCACCGGCATCATCACATCCAGCAGCGCCGGCTGATAGGTGGACACGTGTTCGTAGGTGGCACCGAAATCCAGTTTACCAAGGACAAGCACCCCGATGGTCACCACGCCGATCAGAATGATCAGGCTTTGGATGAAATCCGTTCCGATCACTGCAAAGAGTCCCCCGAACAGCGTGTAGAGGACACAGACGGACAGGATGAGTGTCATGCCCTGCACGTAGGGAATACCACCCAGTGCCTCCATCAACTTGCCCCCTGCGATGGCCATGGTGACCAGCCAGGTGATCGAGTAGAGCAGCGTGATGACAAGAAAAAGCCCCCAGCCGAATCCCCCATAGCGCTGCCGGAAGAAATCACCCGCCGTATAGCCTTCAGGAAGCAGTTTCTTGATCCGGATGGCCAGCGGAGCAAAGAGCATGAGTCCAAAGGCGGCACTGGAATAGGCCAGAATGCCCCAGATACCCTTCTCCAATGCAAGCACCGGCGCCACCATCATGGTATTGGAAGTCACCCAGGTCGCCATGGCCGTGGCAGCACCGAGGGCCATGCCCACGTTCCGTCCCGCCAGCATGAAGCCTTCACTGCTTCTGGCCTTCTTACCCCAGTAGAGCCCCAGGCCGATCCACAGGATGCTCAGGGAAAGCACAATGCCCCAGGCCGCTTCCCGGCTCAGGGAGACGGCAAGAATCGAGAGATCCGTCATGACTGCGCCTCCTCCCTGCCTTCCGCCATTCCCTTCAGGATCGCCCCAAAGGTCATGACCGAGACGATCAATCCCGCAGCCAGAAGGACAAAGAGTTGTCCCCGACCGATGAACTTGACGGTGTAGGCAAGCGGGTTTGACCACTCTTCCCCGCCAGATAGCTTGAGCCTGAAAAAATAATCCCCTTCGGAAAGCCCGGTCAGGTAGGCACCGGAATCCGTGCCCTCATACCGGACAAAGGCATCTGAGAAATCCGGATGAGTGGCCTGTTCGAGAATCACGGGAAGTTTGGCGCCTTCCTCCCCGTTCTTCCACTTGAGATCCACCACCCCGTTGTTGGATTCCAAGGATCCGATCACATTCAGGACTTTTCCCTCCTGATCCACAAAGGCTACGGCACCCGATGAAGAGAATCCCCCTGTGACCAGACCCAATATAAGAAGAAAAAATGAGACTAACCTTCGTTCACACGCAAGCTGCGGGAACTTGTAGAGCACGGGGAGGTCATACCCCAAAAGCGCCTCGCACTCAAACCCTTACCCCAAAAAACTTTGAAAATTTGAAGATTTCCACATCCATACCATTCATCCAATCACTCGCGGCACACCATTTCATTCATCCTTTTTTCTTGAAGTCTATAGATTTTTAGATTTTCAAATACACATGTCCCGCAACCAATCCGACGTTGCCTACGAGCATATCCGGCAGAAGATCTTCAACCGGGAACTGATGCCGGGAAGCAAGGTCCGCTATGGTCCCCTGGGCAAGGAGATCGGCATGAGCGCCACCCCCATTCGTGAGGCCATGGGGCGCCTGGCCATGGAAGGATTGGTGGAACTGGTACCCCAGTTGGGAGCCCAGGTGAAGAAGCCCACACGTGAGGATGCCACCGAGGTTTATGAGATGCGCGAGGCCATTGAACCCTTCGCCGCCGCCAAGGCCTGCCCCCTCATCGGGATGAACCAACTCAAGGTCCTGGAACGCACGCTGGTCACGATGGAGAAGGTCCACGAGCGGGCCAGCTCGGGACGACGGGTCAGGACCACCGATGCCACCGCATTCGATCAGGCGGACCTGAGATTCCACCTGACCATCCTTGAGGCGGCCAACAATCATCGGATGCTCAAGGCGGTCGGCGATTTTCATCTATTGACGGGGATCATCGGGATGGACCGTCACGACTACGACGCCGAGGTCACCGAGATGACGCTCACCGACCACCAGCAGATCTATCAGGGACTCAAGGATCGGGAGCCCGAGGCAGTACGCCGCTCCATGCTGACCCATATCCACAACAGCCGCCAACAGGCGTTGAGCCGTTTGAAGAACCCCTCCTATTCCTTTCCCAACTGAAGCATGAACCCGAATCCCCCCGCCCCGCACGGCATCATTCCTCCCATCATCACCCCCTTGATCACAAGGGATGAACTCGATGTCTCAGGCCTTGAGCGAATCCTCGAGCACATGGTGGATGGAGGTGTTCACGGCATTTTTGTCCTGGGGACGACAGGAGAGA
>CAZKNW010000497.1:0-3454 GCA_964554035.1 uncultured Verrucomicrobiota bacterium | reverse complement strand
AGGACGGAGGAAAGCCCGAAAAGGAGCGTCATCAACCATGTTCCGAAAATAATCCGCATAGACAGCCGCCCTACAAGACGCGGGCGAACCACAATTATTTACATAAAAAAACAGGCCGCAAGTGCGATCAGGAGAGGTCTTCACCGGTTTCGACCCCGGACTCCTCCCGCTTCCCGATCCAGGAAACGGACAAGACACCCGCGAGACTCCAGAACAGGTCCCAGAAATCGAGGGTCCGGTTTGGAATCCAGTATTGGCTGCCTTCCTCAAGCACAATGAAAACCGAGACACCGAGCGCTCCCATCTTCGGCGTCCAGCGACCTATCGTTACGGTTCGATGCCCCAGGGCTCCATTGACGAAGAAGGTGAGTATCGCAAAGAGCACGAAGTGCCCGATCTTGTCGCCGAAGGGAAACTGTCGGCCAAGGGTGAAGAAGGGATTCGGCTGCCCCCGGTTCGCCGACCAGATGATCCAGCTGAGAAAGACCGCAAAGCCAATGCCGGCTGCAATGAAGATCTTTTGCCTGGTATGAAGCTGCGACATGTTGACGAACCACAAGCGTCCGTGAAAAAGGCGGAGGCCCGCAATGGAAACCTCCGCCTTTCAAATCCAGGATGACAATCCGTCAGGCCGTGATCCGATACTTCGAATCGAAAGGCGTGGCACCAGCCAGTTTCTCCACGCCCCGGTCGGGATTGGCAGCCAGGTGGTTGAGGATCTTGAAGAGACTCTCGATGGAATCCGTTTCGCCGGTACCTTCGGCCACCTGCTGGACACTGACCGGTTCGGGCTGTGCCTTCAGGAACTCGACCGCCTTGGCCTGGAGGCTGATGACCGCCTCGGCCGCCTTCTTGCCGGCCTCGACACCGGGCTGATGATAGGCATTGATGTTCACCATGGAGGCGTAAAAGCCAACCGCCCTTTCATAGAGCGCAATCAGGACACCCACCGTAAAAGGTGACACTTCGTTCACGGTGATGGTCACGGATTCACGGTCCTTCTCGTAGAGCGCCTTGCGCGTGCCCTGCAGGAAGCCGCTGAGGTAGTCACCCGAGGTCACACCTTCCTGCACCTCGATGGATTCCCCATCGCGATCCTTGAGCACCTCGATGAAGGTCACGAAAAAGTTGTGAACACCCTCGCGCAGCTGTTGGACGTAGGCATGCTGATCGGTGGAACCCTTGTTCCCATAGACGGCGATTCCCTGGTTCACGACGTTGCCATCGAGGTCCAGCTCCTTGCCCAGCGATTCCATGATCAGCTGCTGAAGGTACTTCGAGAAAAGCTCGAGCCGGTCCTTGTAGGGAAGGATGACCATGTCCTTCTCTCCCTTGGCGTTGCCGGAGTGCAGCCACATGAGGGCGAGCTGCATGGCCGGGTTCTCACCGATGCTCTGAATCCGGGTCAGTTCATCGCAGGAACGGGCGCCTTCCAGCATGCCCTTGATGTCGAGCCCCTGGAGGGCGGCAGGGATCAGTCCCACCCCGGCCAGTTCACTGGTGCGTCCACCCACCCAGTCCCACATCGGGAAGCGCTTCAGCCATCCTTCGGATACCGCCACCTTGTCGAGGTTGCTGCCTTCACCGGTCACCGCGACGGCATGCTTGGCGAAATCCAGACCGGCCGCCTCGTAGGCCTTCTTGGCCTCGAGCATGCCGTTCCGGGTTTCCTTGGTACCACCACTCTTGGAGATGACGATGGAGAGTGTCCTTCCCAGCTTTCCTTCCAGCGCCGAGATCACCTTGTCCATCCCGTCCGGGTCGGTGTTGTCGAAGAACCAGGGCGTGGCCTTGTCGGTCGCTGGCTGGCTCAGTGCGTTGGAAACGAACTGGGGACCCAGCGCCGAGCCTCCGATACCAATGATCAGGATGTGCTCGAATTGGCCACCATCACCGGCCACACGCCCCGCATGCACGTCGGCGGCAAAGGTCTCGATGTCCTTCAGGTTGCCTTCAATGGCCTTCTGCAGTTCGGCATCCGGAGCCAGCGCGGCATTGCGCAACCAGTAGTGGCCCACCATCCGGTTCTCATCCGGATTCGAAATCGCGCCCGCTTCCAGCTCCGCCATCTTCTGGAAGGCGTTCTCGACATCCGATCTCTTGGCCTCCAGGAAACCATCCGCAAATTTCATACGGCTGAGATCAAGGGAAAGACCGATGGATGGAAATTCGGAGTAGTACTTCTGGAACCGCTCCCACAATTGTTCGGATGACTCATTCATAGCAAGGGGCGAGAAAATACCGGATGTCCCATTACCGGGAAACCATGAACTGTATCGAAGTTTCAAAAACCCATCTCATGGATGGCAGCCACTCGCGCGAGGTTGATTTTGGTTCCTGGGAAGGCGCACTGACTGGCGATGATGGGTTCATCACAGAAGGAAGCGCAACGCACTCAGGGGGCAAGATCGACCTCGCCCTTCGGGTTGCTCCCATTCATGAGATGGGTTGGTGGGTTTTGGATGAACTCCGCAAATCCCTGGCGCAACCCTGTGGCCAGCAGGGGCAAAGGATCAATAGGTGACCACCATGGCGGTGGCCGCCTCCACCTGGGATGCAATCTCCCCTTCCAACCTCGGGCGGGCCGAAGTGAGGGAAAGAACCTTGTTGAGGGCCTCCGGGGAAAGCTCCAGAAAGGCAAGCACATAGCTGGACTTCAGGGCGTAGTTGACGTCCTGAGGCAGGAACCCGGTCTTCTCGAGCGTCTTCATGTCCTGCAGACGCTTGCTCACGATGCCGATGACCCGTCCTGATCCATCGACGAGGGCGCCCCCGGAATTACCCGGTTGGATCTGGGTGCTCATCTGGAAGAAACGGGGATCATCCCTCTCGCCGGTCATGCTGTTGATCTCACCGCTGGTGTATTTGGGAGCACGTCCCTGGACGGCAACATTGGGAAAACCGATGGTGAACACATCGTCCCCGCTTCGGATGTCCCGGCTGGGAACAAGCGGAAGGTATTGCGTCCTGGCATCGATCTTGAGCACGGCGACATCACTCAAGGCATCATACTTCAGGCTCCTGACCGGAAAGACCTGTCCCCGGTAGTGGACGAGGATCTTGCTGGAACCCTTGACCACATGATGATTGGTGAGCAGATAGCCGTCATCGGTGACGAAGAAGCCGGTGCCGTAGGACTTGGGTTGATCGGTTCCACCCTCGTTCTTGTCCTTGCTGCCCGTCGGTTCCGGAAGCATGGGGCGGAACTCGGAAGCCAGTTCCATGATCTTCTCCTTCTGCAAATCCGTCAGCTGGGGTTGAAGCTTCTTCAGGCGAACCTTGGCGTCCTCGTCTCCACCTTGCGCGGCCAGCAACAGCCATTTGCCCGCGCTGACGATGTCCTTGGGGACGCTCTTGCCCGCCAGCAGGTGGACACCCAGGTTCTTCTGTGCGGCGGGATTGCCCTTCTTGGCCGCCTTCTGGAACCAGTAGACCGCCGTGTGATGATTCTTCT
>CAZKNW010000496.1:754-3461 GCA_964554035.1 uncultured Verrucomicrobiota bacterium | reverse complement strand
TACAGGTCGTATCCATCGGTCTTCTCATCATCCTGTTACTCTCGAGGAGCAAGGACTCACCGCACGCCTTCCTTGTTGAAACCAGTCCCGGCAGATGGCTTCCACAACTTCTGGGGATGTTGAGCCCCGCCTATGCAAGAGACCTCCAATCCTGGAAATCAGCCCTGGCGCGGCATTCAATCCTGTTTGGGCGAGTCCACCGATGGACGGTGCTCAAGGCCTCGCAACTTGCGGGGATCGCCTTTTTCCTGGGACTCTCACTGTCCTTTCTTCGGCTGGTGATCTTCACAGATCTTTCCTTCTCATGGAGCACCACCCTCGATCTTTCGTCAGACCGCATCCATCAGGCCACCTCCGTGCTTGCCGCACCGGCAGAGCCCTTGTTTCCCTCAGTCTCTCCATCCAGGGAACTGGTCGCCTCGACCCGATACTTCCGGGCTGACCAGGGCAACTTCGTCGCCCAGGACACCACTCCGATCGAGACGGGCTCCTGGTGGCCGTTCGTCATCTTCACCCTTCTTTTCTACGGCCTGCTTCCCAGGCTCATCCTTTACGGCATCGCATCAAACAGGCTGGCAGCCTGTTCACGCGAGACATTGGTCTCCTTGCCGGGCGCATCCGAATTGCTCACGCGGCTCCGCAAGCCGGTGGTCGATACCGGTAACCCTTTTCCGAAAAATACGACATCACAACTGAAAGATTCCCGGAATCACGCTGCGACGCCCTCTACGGATCAGTCCCATCTTTTGATCACGTGGAACGAAGCCATTCCTACCGTTCTATACGGAATGCTGAACATCACTGAAGGAAAGCACCTCAAACTCGGAGGCACCCAGTCCTGGCAACAGGATCTCGATACCATCAGGGGCCTGTCCGGCAAGCTTGCCGATGCGAACCCCGTCATCGCTGTGAAAGCCTGGGAACCTCCGGTAGGCGACTTCATGGACCTTATCCGCGAGTTGCGGACGAAGATCCCCAAGGACCGGATGATTTTGGTGGCTCCGTTGAAGAGACAGGGTGACGATGGATCATCCCTTGTCTGGGCCCGGGCCGTCGAAACCCTTCACGACCCCTACATTCGCATCCTGAACATGGAGGGGGAGCAGTCATGAGCCTTCCTCGATTTGCCGTTCTTGGTCCGCCCAACAAGGGGAAATCCTGCATCGTGGCAGCCCTGGCGAGGGATGAATCGATTGGAATCAGCGACACACCGGGTACGACGGTATCCAAGGCTGAGTATCCCATGAAGGTGGATGGCCGCACTTTGTATGTGCTGTATGACACACCGGGCTTCCAGAGGGCCAGGAGGGTGCTGGACTGGCTCAAGTCAAAGAATGCCTCCCCCACGGAAAGGCCTTCGGTGATCCGGGAGTTTGTTGAAGTCCACACGGCCTCAAACGAGTTCAGGGACGAATGTGAACTACTCGCTCCATTGATCGAGGAGACCGGCATCATCTATGTTGTCGACGGCTCGGTTCCCTACGGTGATGAATACCTTCCGGAAATGGAGATCCTACAGTGGACCGGACGCCCTCGCATGGCCCTGATCAACCCGATCGGCCCCGCGGACCACATCCGGGAATGGGAGACGGCGCTCGGCCAGTTCTTCAACCTGACCCGCGTCTTCAATCCCCTTTCCGCTGATTTCACCCGGCAGTCGGACCTCCTGCAGGCCTTGGGGGAGCTCCATCCGGCATGGAAGCCCTCCCTCACAGAAGCCCTTGAATTCCTCAGGCAGGACCGCAGGAATAAGCGGGAACGTTCCGCCGACATCATCACCGACATGCTCGTGGAGATGATCACCCACAGGATCGAGAAGAACCTTCCCATCGATGGAGATGTGCAGCGGGAAACCCGCTCCCTCGAAGAGGAATTCCAAAAACACCTTCAAAAGCTGGAGATCAGAGCCCGCAGAAGGGTTGAGGAACTCTATCACCACGTCGGTATTGAACGATTGGAAGCAGCGCTACCGGCACTCCAGAGCAGCAGCCTCTTCAGTGACGCTTCGTGGAGGCTTTTCGGATTGGACCGGAAGACCCTTGCCTCACTCGGTGCGGCCAGCGGTGCCATTGCAGGAGGAGTGATCGACGTGGCGGTGGGCGGAAGCTCGCTCCTGGCAGGCTCGCTGATCGGAGCGGGCGCGGGCGCCCTCTCCGCGTTCATCGGTGGACACCAATTGTCGAAGGTCAGGATCCTGAACCGCGAGGCGGGCCGGAAGCAACTGACGGTCGGCCCCATTCTCAAGACGGAGTTTGCCCACATGGTCTTCGAGCGCGCTCGGGTTCACCATTCCCTGGTCGCCAATCGATCTCACGCTATGAGGAACAAACTGGACCTGAACGAGATCTCAAATGAGCTTCTTGAGTCGCCGGAGCGCGGGGACCTGCAGCAGTTGAACGGATGCTTCCACAAGATCCCTAGGCAGGATCCATCCCTTCAGCGGGCAA
Organism: uncultured Verrucomicrobiota bacterium; assembly: GCA_964554035.1. Taxonomy (GTDB): domain Bacteria; phylum Verrucomicrobiota; class Verrucomicrobiia; order Limisphaerales; family CAZKNW01; genus CAZKNW01. The sequence goes on along the minus strand of CAZKNW010000496.1, from coordinate 1,014 downwards.
CCCTCAGGCAAAGCGTCCTCAAGCTGCTGGCCGGCTAGTCTTCACCACAAAAAAAGGCGCGGCGGGTTGAGCCCGCCGCGCCTGTTCAGGTTTGCTTTTGAGTCAGCTTAGACAGCCTTTTCACCCTTGTCCTCGGTGCGGATGCGTACTGCTTCCTCCACCGGCAGGACGAAGACCTTGCCGTCGCCGATCTTTCCTGTCTTGGCGGCACCCACGATGGTGCTGACCGCCTGCTCGGACTGACCGTCTGCGACAACCAC
>CAZKNW010000496.1:0-744 GCA_964554035.1 uncultured Verrucomicrobiota bacterium | reverse complement strand
CTTGATCTTGGGAAGGAAGTCGACCGTGTATTCACTGCCGCGGTAGATCTCGGTGTGGCCCTTTTGGCGACCGAAACCCTTGACCTCACTCACGGTCATACCTTCGATGCCGATCTCGGCGAGGGCATCCTTCACTTCTTCCAGTTTGAAGGGTTTGATGATTGCTTCGATTTTTTTCATTTGTATCTCGTTTAAATGTTTATCGGTTGAAGGTTGGTTTATTTCTCAGCCACAGACACGAAGTCAGGATAGGCATGCGAACCGTGTTCTGCGATGTCCAGACCTTCTTCCTCTTCCTCTGCGTCAACACGCCACATTCCAGCACTCTTCAGGATGATGGCCAGAATCAGTGACAGGATGAAGGCGAAGATGCCGAAGGCAAGGGTGCCGATGAGCTGGGACATGAACGAGAAGTCAGAACCACCGAAGATTCCAACTGCAAGCGTTCCCCAAACACCGCAAACTCCGTGCACGGAAACCGCGCCAACAGGATCATCGATTTTGGCCTTGTCGAAGAACAGGATAGCAGGAACCACGATGACACCGGCGATGGCGCCGATGATCACGGCTTCCCAGACGGTGACCACGTCGGCACCAGCGGTGATACCCACCAGGCCGGCAAGGATTCCGTTGAGGGCCATCGAAAGGTCAGGCGTCTTGATCATGACAGCTGAAGTCAGGATCGATGCGAGAGCACCAGCAGCCGCAGCCAAGCAGGTGGTTGTGATCACCAAGCCAACAGCC
>CAZKNW010000495.1:0-3467 GCA_964554035.1 uncultured Verrucomicrobiota bacterium | reverse complement strand
AAACGGTAGAGTTTCAGGCTGAGTTCCTTTGCCTTCTCGGCCACATCCCTTCCAACGATCCTGGCCGCCTCCTCAAAGGAGATGTTTTCATCATGTCCTTCCTCCGCCTTGGTGGCCGGCGTGAAAACAGGTTCGGGAAGCTCGGACGAATTGAGCAGGCCATCGGGAAGATCAATGCCACAAACAGACCGCTGCTGCTGGTATTCCTTCCAACCGGATCCGGCCAGGTAACCGCGCACCACACACTCAATGGCAAGCGGCCGGGTCTTCCTCACGATCATGCTGCGACGCGAAAGCAGCTCCTCATGCGCGGCAAGGGAATCCGGAAGCGGATCTCCCGGCCGGGCCAGCCGATGATTCGGAACCATGTCGCCGGTCTGATCAAACCAGAAATGGGAGATCTGGGTCAGTACCTCGCCCTTGCGTGGAATGCCGTTCGGCATGATGCAGTCATAGGCGGAAATGCGGTCAGAGGCCACGAAGAGGAGGCTCTCTCCCAGGTCATAGACCTCTCGGACCTTGCCACTCTTCACATGGTTCACGCCTGGCAGGTCAATCTGAAGGACTGGATCATTCATCTGCGCTCCATCCTCTTTGGGGAAGGCACCGGCGGCAAGTCCTCGTTGAGCGGGAGACCAAGATGGATGGCCATGCTGCAGTTACGGCAAACCCACCCGAAGCAACCATGATTACCCTACTTGGAGGCGGTCTTCTTCTCCTTTTCCTCCAATCGCGGACGAGGGGCATAACGCAAATACTCCGCGAACACGGGACGATTGCGGGTACGGGCCAGCAATTCCTTGTCGAAGGCCGGCCATTCCCCTTCGGGAGTCCTGAAGCGCATTTCCGTGATCATCTGGACGGCAATGCCATCCGGCTGGGAAAGGGCCATTGTCCACTGCGCCTCCCTGGCAGGCCCCGCCTTGTCCAGGAGCTTCAGTGCGGTCTTCCTTGGCGAATCGAAGCGTCCGTCGCCATCCGCATCCAGATAGACGGGGTTGGTCGCGGCAAAGGTGTAGTTCTGCTCGGTCCTCCATGCAGGATGGTTCACGCCGTCACCAATGATCACACAGACGAGCCAGCCATCCACCTTCTGGGCCGGCAACTTGAAATGAAGGGACTGTTCCGTGGGAAGACTGGGAAAGCCGGACTGGATCGCCTTCCTTGCCACCTCAACTCCATTGACGAAGACATGGGCCTCCCTTGGGTTCACCCAATGGGGCGAGGCCACCCTCAGATTCAATTCAACAGGATGCGCCCCAGCGGGAATGCGGTCTCCCATGTGGTGGCTTCCATTGACCTTGAGATCGGTCACGATCCCCATGCTGATCGTGGTATCGCCCCGGAGGAAGGCATTGACCATCTCACTTTCATCAATCTTCGAGGGGTCATCCGTGGAGGAGCGCACGTAGGTCCTGCCCTGCCCGACGATGTTTCCAACCGTATGGGAATCAGAGGACCCGACCGCGGTGATCTCCTCGCCATGGTTCAGGAGGCTGAACCAGTCCCTGCAGACGTAAAAGGGATCCGGCTGCAAGGTTCCGGCGTTGATCAGTTCAAGGGCGTCGAAGTGAAACTCTCCACCGGATGCCCGCTCACCCGATGCACGATTCAGTCCAAACTTGCCGAAGGGTCCCCGCGCGATATCCGGCCAACGCGGATGATTCAAGATCACCATCTGGGCTCCCTTGGAGCGAATTCCCTTCACCAGCTTCACCCAGTCATCCTCCTTGTAGACGGGGATCTCCACATCCGTGCGGAAGGGAAAGGAATTGAAGTGCCCGTTCCTTGTGGTGACCTCGTTGCCGATGATGGAGGTGAAGAGCTCGTCCATGCCCATGGAGGACTGGTAGGGCCGGTAATCCGTATGATGGTTGTGGTCCGTGGCCACCGCCAGTTCCACCCCTTCGCCGGCAAGCGTGACCATGCGTTCCTCCACCGAGGCATCCCCGTGACCGCTGAAGGTCAGGGTGTGCAGGTGCGTATCGGCGGCCACGAAGCCCGGGGTATCCACCTGCTTTTCAAGAGACAGGTAAACCAAAGCCGGAATACCAGGACGCAACTCCACCTCCCGCGTATCCATGCTCCATTCCGTTCCATGGGTGGCATGAAAAAGGTAGTCCCCAGGAGGTAGCTCAAGGGTCTCAGGCTTGCCCATCGTGTAGACGATCCCCTTGCGGACCGCCGTCATTGGCGCCTCCGCGTAAAAGGTCTGCACCAACTCGCCTTCAGGATTGGTGATGGTGATTCTCGCAGGCAGTGCCCTGCCATTGACGGCATCCTTGACCGCGACCGTTACCGATTGCAGTCCAAGCAGTTCCCGGAGGGTCTCTTCATAAAGCCTGAACGAACCCACCGTGATGTCGTCCTGGGATCCCTTGATGGAGATATCGAGCACGTTCCCGCCCTGCTTCAGGATTCCCGGCTGCAAACGGTAGAAGGACTCCGTGCGGTCATTCCCCTTCTTCAGTTCACCCACCGGCTTTCCATTGATCCGGATCTTCCATTTGGCGTCGTTCACATTGCGCGCCGTCACTCCCAGCGTCATCTCGGAAACATTGGCCTCGGCCTCGAAGGCAAGCTTCATGGAGAAGCCTTCCGCATCAGCAGGAGCCTCGGGCCAGTTCTTCACGGTGTCGTTGCCAAGATGCCAGTTGCGTTCGGTGAGCAATCGCCCCTCGGCAGCCAGACCGCTCTGGGCGGTCGTCACCGCGAACAATGCGAGAATCAGGGAAAAACAGTTCGTTTTCATGGGTCGGTCGTCGGAGGGCTGCTTACTTCTTTTTGTTGAGATATCGTTTAAACTCAGGGCGGTCCTTCCATCCCTCGATGTAAGGGGCATACTCCTCGGTTTCAGGCCAGTTCTTGCGCGGCGGATGATCCGGGGAAACCCTTCCCTCGGGATAATCCTTCCCCGCGTAGCTGGCATCCACGGAGGCGTTCCATTCCTTGAACTGCTGGATCATGCGCTTGGCCAGTCCCGGGCGTTGCTCCTGAATGTCCGTTTTCTCGTCCGGATCCTTGGCAAGGTCATAGATGGCATACTTGCCTCCTTTCACATCGAGGGAGACAAGCTTCAGGTTGTTGTCAAGGAAGGCCGCCCGGTTGGTGTGACGGAAGCCCATCGGCTTGGTCCTCCGGACAAGGTCCTTGGAGAAAAGCGGCTTGATGCTGACACCATCCACCGGCTGAAGGAGGGTGTCGGAAGGTAATCCCAGGACATCCACAATGGTTGGGAAAATGTCAAAGGTGCCAGCCGGGTAATTGCTGACCCTTCCCGCCTTGATGGTGGATGGCCATTCAATCACGCAGGGGACACGAAGACCTCCCTCATACACACTGTTCTTGAATCCGCGCAGTCCTCCCACCGTCTCGGGCTTGATCCTCGGAAGACCTCCATTGTCACTGTTGAACCACAACAGGGTGTCGTCATGGACCTCCATCGCTCGAAGTCCCTTGCGAAGGGC
>CAZKNW010000494.1:0-3468 GCA_964554035.1 uncultured Verrucomicrobiota bacterium | reverse complement strand
CCTTCATGAATCCGCGCAATGCCACCGCCGGATCTCTCAAGCAGCTCGATCCCAAGCTGGTGGCCAAGCGTCCGCTCGACATCATCCTGTATGGCCTCGGTGCGCTTGAAGGTGACCAGTGGGCACCGGAGAGTCAGGTGGAACTGCTGGATGGATTGAAGTCCTTCGGATTCAAGACGCCGGACAAGCTCTGGATCTGCTCCGGTGCGGATGAGATGCTGGCTGCGATCAATGAGCTGGACCAGCTTCGTCACTCGTTTCCCTACGAAACCGACGGCGCCGTCATCAAGCTGAACAACTTCGCCCTTCGGGAATTCATTGGCTACACCTCCAAGGCGCCGCGCTGGGCCATGGCCTACAAGTATGCCGCGGAACAGGCCGAAACGAAACTGAAGCAGATCACCATCCAGGTGGGCCGGACCGGTGCCCTGACGCCGGTGGCCGAGCTGGAGCCGGTGCTGGTCTCCGGCACCACGGTCAGTAGGGCCACCCTTCACAACGAGGACGAGATCCGGCGCAAGGACGTGCGCGAGGGTGATACCGTCATCATTGAAAAGGCAGGTGAAATCATTCCTGCCGTCGTGCGGGTAGTCGTGGAAAAACGAACGGGGGATGAGAAGGAGTTCGAGTTTCCAAAGGCATGTCCCGAATGTGGTTCGGAGGCGAAGAAGACGGAAGGGGACAACGCGGTCCTGGGTGCCGTCTGGCGCTGTGTGAATCCCGACTGCTCCGCCAAGGTGCGCGGGCGCGTGATTCATTTCTGCTCGCGGGGAGCCATGGATATCGAGGGCGGTGGGGAAGTCCTGGTCCGACAGTTGGTGGAGCGTGGACTGGTGATTGATGTCGCCGATCTATACAAGCTCAAGGTCGAGGAAGTCGCGTCCCTTGAACGCATGGCGGAAAAGTCCGCACAGAATTTCATCGATGGACTTTTGAAGAGCCGAGAGCAGGATGCCTGGCGGTTGGTCTTCGGCCTGGGGATCCTTCACGTTGGAGCCGGTGTGGCAAAGGCGCTCTGTCGTAGCTTCCCCAACCTCGATGACCTCTTCCAATCCAGCCAGACCGAGTTGACCGCCATCGATGAGATTGGCGATGTCATCGCGAAGAGCATCGTCGACTGGTGGGACGAGCCAAGGAACCGGGAGCTCATCGAGCGGCTGAAGAAGGCGGGGCTCAACTTTGAATCGTCGCTCTACAAGTCGGCCGATGAAGGAGGCGTGCTCCTGGGCAAGACCCTTGTCCTGACGGGGACTCTTCCGACCCTGACCCGTGCTGAAGCCACTGCGAGGATCGAGGCCTGTGGGGGCAAGGCATCCGGCAGCGTCAGCAAGAAGACGGATTATGTCCTCGCCGGCGAAGAGGCCGGTTCCAAGCTGGAGAAGGCGAAGAAGCTCGGCGTGCCCGTCATCACCGAGGAGGAATTCCTCAAGCTCATTGGAGAGGGGTAAGGTTGGAGGGACGCGCTCCCGCAAGTCCCACTCCAAGAGCTGCCGCGAACTCTGGGATATGGGACGCCTCGGCGATGCGTCCCCACCCAACAACGTAGGGTGCGGTTGGCCCGGTCGCCCCAACAACCGTCATGCGAGACGCCAACCTCCACAATCGAGCAGAAATGTCCCCCAACCCGTGGTGGTAGACGTCCCGTCTGCCGGTTATGGGAGCGTCTCGCTCCCATTCGGTTTGTTTTCGCACAGCCGCATTCAGGCGGTCTTCTTCATGGGATTCGCGGGAGTTCATCCCTCCATTTCTCCTCAAGTTGTCCCTGCCATCTGTCGCTAAGGAACTGATGAAACCTGAGGATGTCTTCGGCATCATATTGCGAGTAGTGGGGCTGGGATTCCTGGCCGCCTTCATCATGTACTCCTACTCGCTGGTGAATGCCATCCTGCAGGGCGGATACGGCGGCAGTTCTCCCGGCGCCTACGTGGTCGCCATGGCCGTCTGTCTTGCGGTAGGTCTCTACTTCCTCCGTGGCGCCAAACTCCTCGTCCGCTTCTGCTATCCCCCCGAAAGGTAAGGCCCGTCGCTGTAGCCGCCTTTGCCACAGACTGTGTAAAAACTCGGGGCGGGACACCCCAATGACCGGCAGGCTAGACGCCAACCACCACGATTCTGAAGAGATGGCCCAAAAACTGTGGTGGTCCCGCAGGCGCGGGATCCCGTCTGCCAGTTACGGGAGCGTCTCGCTCCCATGCGGTGGGTTTTCACACAGTCTGGGAAGAACGTGGATCCACTGCACGCCATCAGAATTAGGGTTGAACGTGTTCCCCTGAGCGGGTAGCTGATTCTTCCAATGTTCACCTACGCCCGTATCCTATCCCTGCTTCTCCTTTGGAGCCTGACCGCCGGTGCCGCTTCCTTTGCGCCCCGCTTCCTTGCCTTCCAGAATGGGCTGGGTTTGGGTTCTCCGGAAAAGGATGCACGACTGCTCAAGGAGATCGGATACGACGGTGTCTGCCAGGTCTTCGATCGGGGTGAGAAACTGGCGGAACGGGTGGCGGCCTATGACCGGGTGGGACTGCCGGTGTTGAGCGTCTACCTGAACGTCGACGACCAGCCCATTCCGGCCTCCGATGTCCAACCCCTCGCGAACCGAGGTGCGATGATCGAACTCACCATTCGCAAGATGACGCCACAGACCGTAGCGGCCGTTCGCCAGACCGCCGAGATGGCAGAGGGACTCAACATCAAGGTCGCCCTATACCCTCATTTCGGATTCGCCGTTGCCGCCATGCCTCAAGCCATGGAGCTCATGGAAAAGGTCAATCACCCCAACCTCGGTGTGATGTTCAACCTCTGCCACTTCCTGAAGAGCGAAAAGGCGGAGGACATGGAGAAGATCCTGAAGGCAGCAGGCGATCGCCTCTTCGCCGTCAGCACCTCGGGAGCCGATCTGAACGGGAAGAGTTGGGCCACGTTGATCCAGCCGCTCGACCAGGGCGATTTCCCACAGGAACGATTGTTCCGTCACCTGAAGAAATTGAATTTCGAAGGCCCGGTCGGCCTGCAGTGCTACGGAATCAAGGGAGACAAGCCAGAGCTTCTGAAGCGTTCCTTCACAGCCTGGTCAAAGATCCTCCAGAACATGGTCCGCAGATGACGCAGATGACGGAAGCGGTTCAACGATCAATCTGGGGTGTATTCACAAAAAAAAGGCCGCCCCTGGAGGCGGCCTTTTTTGAAATCGGGCATCTGCGAAATCTGCGTCATCTGCGGATCAGATTTCGCGGCCGACGGCCTTGGCGATCGGCTTGAGGGTCTTCATGAGGTTGGCGAAGCCTTCGAGCGTGACCTGCTGTGCCCCATCACTCCATGCCTCGGCGGGATTGGGGTGCACCTCGATGAGGAGGGCGTCGGCTCCCATGGCCACGGCGCCCTTGCACATGCTCTCCACCATCTGGGCGCGACCGCATCCCTGGCTGGGATCGATGACGACCGGGCAGTGGGACTCGGCCTTGATGGCCGGGA
>CAZKNW010000493.1:0-3471 GCA_964554035.1 uncultured Verrucomicrobiota bacterium | reverse complement strand
GGAGGCATCCCCATCATCAAGGTCCTCAGGGAATCACTGGCCGCCAACCGGGTGACACGCCTGTATGGCATCGTCAACGGGACCTGCAACTACATCCTGACCCGCATGAAGGAAGAGGGTGCCGCCTTTTATGACGTGCTCAAGGATGCCCAGGACCTTGGCTACGCAGAAGCGGAACCTTCGCTCGACATTGACGGCAATGACGCATGGCACAAGACCGCGCTCATGGCGTCCCTGACTCAGGGGTTCTGGGTTGCCCCTGAGTCTGTTCACCTTGAGGGTATCCGGGGCATCTCACAACTCGACATCCAGTTCGCCGACGTTCTCGGCTATACCGTACGCCTGCTGGGAATCGTAAAGGCGGACAGCAAGGCCAAAGACGGGAGATCGTCCGTCGAGGTTGGTGTCTACCCTGCCCTTGTTCCCAATGGCCACGTTCTTGCCGGCATCAATGGTGTCAACAATGCCATTCTGATCCGGGGAGACATTGTTGGCGACACACTCTACTACGGCCCCGGAGCCGGACAGGACGCAACGGCCAGTTCCGTTGTCAGTGACCTCATTGATGCGGCCATCGATCTCAAGGGAGGCAGCGATTGCCGCGTGCCACCCTTCGAGGCCCACGATGCCAATGGATTCGTCACGCCCATCGACGAAACCTGTTCATCCTTTTACATCCGTCTGAGTGTCACCGACAAACCCGGCACATTGGCACGGATTTCACGCATTCTCGGAGATGCCAGGATTGGCATTTCGTCGGTCATTCAACCTGAAGGACACGAGGGTGCCAGCGTCCCCCTTATCCTGATGATTCATGATGCGAAGAACGCAGCCATGTCGGCCGCCATCAAGAAGATCAGCAGACTACCCGTCGTGAAGGGCGCCCCGGTCGTCTATCGAGTCGAACACTTTGACTGAATTCCATTTCCATGAGCGAAAACGAAGGTTCCAACAACAAGCCCCAGATGTGGCCGGGTCTGATTCGAAACTACACGCGTTACCTGCCTGTTTCCGAGAAGACCCCCGTCATTACCCTGAACGAGGGATGGACGCCCCTGATTAAGGCAGACAATTTCGTAAAGGCCATCGGGGGGGACTTTGAACTCTACCTCAAGTACGAAGGATTGAATCCCACAGCCTCCTTCAAGGACAGGGGGATGACCATGGCCGTTTCCAAGGCGGCTGAACGTGAGGCCAAGGTGGTTCTCTGTGCCAGCACGGGCAACACTTCTGCGTCGGCTGCCGCCTATGCGGCCAGGGCCAAGATGAAATGCGTCGTCCTCCTGCCCGATGGAAACATTGCCCTCGGCAAACTGGCTCAGGCACTCATGTACGGGGCCGAAACGGTCGCCATCGATGGCAATTTCGACGATTGTCTCAGAATTGTCCGCGAACTTGGCGAGCGGGGTGATTTCGAGGTTGTCAACAGCATCAACCCCGTCCGCATCGAGGGTCAGAAGACGGCCTCCTTCGAGATCTGCGATCAGTTGGGGCGCGCTCCGGACTACCATTTTCTCCCGGTGGGAAATGCAGGCAACATCACGGCCTACTGGAAGGGTTTCAAGGAATACTACTCCGTGGGCAAGGGGGATCGGTTGCCGAAGATGTGCGGATTCCAGGCTGCTGGAGCGGCTCCCATCGTGGATGGCGCTCCGGTTGAAAAACCTGAGACCGTGGCCACAGCCATCCGTATTGGAAACCCAGCCAGTTGGAAGTTCGCGGAATCCGCAAGGGATGAGTCCAAGGGCATGATCGACAAAGTCTCCGACCAGGAGATCATTGAAGCCTACAAAATGGTGGCCAGGACAGAAGGTGTCTTTGTTGAGCCTGCCTGCGCGGCGCCGCTAGCCGGCCTTATCAGGATCGTAAAGGCCGGTGGCATACCCGAAGGGGCCGTGGTGACCGCCACCATGACCGGGCACGGTTTGAAGGATCCGGACAACGCCATCTCGGCTGCCGGTTGCCAGCCCAAGAAGGTGACAGCGAACAAGGAGGCTGTCCTTTCAGCTATCGGATTCTGAACCGGAGAAGACCTGATGGGATTGATTGTCCAGAAATATGGTGGCTCCTCGGTAGGCGATGTTGAGAGGATCAAGAACGTTGCGAGGCGTGTTTGTGAGACCCGTGATGCCGGAAACAAGGTCGTGGTCGTCGTTTCAGCCATGCGGGGGGAAACGGACCGGTTGATCGGATTGGCCAAGCAGATCATGAAGATTCCGACGGAGCGTGAGATGGACATGATCCTCGCCACTGGCGAACAGACCACGATCGCACTGACTGCCATGGCTCTTCACGACATGGGTATCCCGGCGGTATCCCTGACAGGAGCCCAGGCCGGAATTGTGACCGACGGTGTGCACACCAAGGCCAAGATCAGCAACATCACTCCCGAAAGAATCCACGGATTCCTAGAAGAAGGCAACGTGGTCATCGTTGCGGGTTTCCAGGGGCAGACGCCTGAAGGAAACATCACGACCCTTGGGCGCGGAGGTTCCGACCTCACGGCCATTGCCCTCGCTGCCGCCCTCAAGGCGGATCTGTGCCAGATCTTCACCGATGTCGACGGTGTCTACACCTGCGACCCCCGTATCGTAGGCAATGCGCGAAAGCTCAATGAGATTTCCTATGAGGAGATGCTGGAACTGGCGAGCCTCGGAGCTAAGGTCATGCAGTCCCGATCCGTCGAGTTTGCCAAGAAGTTCGGCGTCATTTTTGAAGTTCGATCCAGCCTCAACACCAATCCAGGAACCATCGTGAAAGAAGAAAACCCAAGCATGGAGAGCGTCGTGGTACGCGGCGTCTCGCTGGACAAGAACCAAGCCAAGCTCACCCTCTTTTCCGTTCCGGACAAGCCCGGCATGGCCTCCCGCATCTTCAAGCACCTTGCCCAGGCCAGCGTCAACGTGGACATGATCGTGCAGAACGTGAGCCATGCGGCCGATTCCCCTGCCACGGACCTCAGCTTCACGGTTGAGAAGGCCGATCTCGCCAAGGCATGCAGGGTCATTGAGGACATGAAGGGTGAGGTCGGTTTCAGTGAACTCGTGTCCGACGAGGATGTCTGTAAGGTCTCCATCGTGGGTGTGGGAATGAGAACCCACTCTGGCGTCGCTGCGAAGATGTTTGAAACGCTTTCAGAAGGAAGCATCAACATTGAGATGATCTCCACAAGCGAGATCAAGATCTCGGTCGTCATCCGTCTCGCCGAAGGAGAAAAGGCCACGCAGGCGTTGCACGACGCCTTTATTGAGATCTAGGGGGCTCCTGCATGGGGAGTTTCTCGCCTGCTTTTCGTGAACCCTTGATGGATACAGCCTGCTCACTCCTACCGGGCAGGATCCGGTGTGTGTAAATCAGGCTTCCTCGCAATCAATAGAGGTCGCGCGTTGATTTTTTTGAACACGTTCCGGATGATGACGTCTTCTACCACAACCACCCATCAAGAACCCTGATATCATCTTACCATGACAA
>CAZKNW010000492.1:0-3488 GCA_964554035.1 uncultured Verrucomicrobiota bacterium | reverse complement strand
TCGGCATGGATCATGAACGGCTCACCTTCTTCCACAACGGACGCGACGAGCGACTCACCGACGTCGCAGGCAACGTCGTCCACAAGATCCTTGCCTGAGGCATGAACCGGAAGTCCTGGAATCCACTGCCACTGTTGATCGTCATCTTGACGCCGTTCATTGGAACATCTTCCCTGTTCTCAGCTGTCCAGGGTGGCCGGGCGTCCACTCTTCTGGAAGAACCGCCCACCACCGAGAAGGATCTCAAGCACTGGTCCTTTCAGCCTCTTGTCCGTCCCGAAGCCCCCCAGGTGAGGAACGAAGGACAGGTCCGCAACGTGATTGATCGATTCATCCTTGCCCACCTTGAGAAGAAGGGGCTTCAACTGGCTCCCGAGGCGGATCGCAGGACCCTGATCCGCCGTGTCTCACTCGATCTCACCGGCCTCCCTCCCAGCCCGCAGGAGGTGGAGTCCTTCGTCAAAGATGATTCCTCCGATGCCTATGAAAAGCTGGTGAACCGCCTCTTGAATTCGGATACCTATGGCGAGCGATGGGCCCAGCACTGGCTGGACGTGGCACGCTTCGCGGAAAGCGATGGTTTCGAGCACGACAAGGTGCGGAAGGAGGCATGGCGCTATCGAGACTGGGTCATCCGTGCACTCAACGCCGACCTGCCCTACAACACCTTCATCCAAAGGCAGATCGCCGGCGACGAACTGGAGCCAGACAATCCAGAAGCCGCCTTGGCCACCGGATTCCTGATGTCCGGTCCTGACATGCCGGACATCAACCTCGTCGAGGAACGACGCCACACGGTGCTCAACGAGATGACCTCGGCCGTGGGGGCCGCGATCATGGGACTGGGGGTCAGCTGCGCCCAGTGTCACGACCACAAGTACGATCCGATCAGCCAGGCGGATTTTTACCGGATGCGCGCCTTCTTCTCGAACCTGAACCTCCCTCCCAAAAACAAGTCCCTGCAACATACCTTCACGGAGAATGGCAAGGAGGCACCCGTGAGCCACCTGATGGTCCGCGGTGATTTCCGACGCGAAGGCCCAACGCTCAAGCCCGGCTTCCTCAGGGTGGTGAACCGCTCCAAGGAGGAAGTCGAAAAGATCTCTCCCATCGGAGATCGCTCCACCGGCAGGCGTGCTGAACTGGCCCGATGGCTGACCCAACCCGACCATCCGCTCACCACCCGCGTCATGGGGAACCGGCTCTGGATGCTCCACTTCGGAACCCCGATCGTCTCCACCCCCAATGACTTCGGGACGCAGGGAGGGAAGCCCAGTCATCCCGACCTTCTCGACTGGCTTGCCACCGAACTGCCCCGCCGCGGCTGGAGCCTGAAGTCCATGCATCGCCTCATCGTCCGGTCCGCCACCTATCGCCAGGTGGGACGAGGCTCCGGCGCCGATTGGGAAAAGCGCACGACGGTGGATCCGGAGAACCGCCTTTTCTCCCGCATGCCCAGAAGACGCCTCAGTGGTGAAGCCGTGCGGGACGTAATGCTTTCCATTTCAGGACAGCTCAACCGCAAGGCAGGTGGGCCTGGCTTCCGCCCACCCCTTCCACCAGAAGTCACCATCACCCTCCTGAAGAACCAATGGCCTGTCACCGAGGATGTGACGGAGCATCACCGTCGCAGTATCTACCTGTTCGCACGTCGCAACCTCCGCTTCCCCATGTTCGCCGTCTTTGACCGGCCGGACGCGCTGGCCAGCTGTGCCCGTCGCAGCGAATCCACCACCGCCCTTCAGTCACTGACCCTCTTCAATTCGGAGTTCTCGCTGAAATGTTCCCAGTCCCTCGCCGGTCATATCCGGGACGAGGCTGGAGACAACAAGGGAGACCAGGTGAAGGAGGCTTATGCTAGAATCCTCGGCCGACCACCCAGACCGGAAGAAGCCACGGCCGCTACCCGGTTCCTCACGGAAGCCGCCCCGGAATCCGGACTCACCGACCTCTGCCTCGCCCTCTTCAACGTGAACGAGTTCCTGTATGTGGACTGACTGGATGCGAGCCATCTACTTTCCGCTTTGGTAAATCAAAGGAGATGAACGAACCGATCGCCATATGGAATGCCATCGTCATCGCGCTGACGTGTTGGGTGAGCTGGCTGGGATTCCAAAGGCCGGATGTCCATGAAAGGCTGATCTTCGAGCCTGTCCGGATTCTTCGCGATGGGGAGTATCACCGCATCGCCTCCTCCGCCCTGCTTCACGGTGATGGGATGCATCTCCTTTTCAACATGTTCAGCCTCTACTCCTTTGGCAGCCACATCGAGTTCTACCTTGGTCCGGCGACCTTTCTGGTGATCTATCTTTCTGGCGTGATTGGAGGCAGCCTGTTGTCCCTCTATCTGCACCGGCATCACGAATACCGGGCACTTGGAGCCTCCGGTGGTGTCTGTGGGGTCATCTTTGCATCCATCTTCCTGCTGCCGGGAGGAAGCATCCACATGCTCTTCATCCCGATCGGGATCCCCCCTCCCGTCTATGCCATCCTTTTCCTCGTCTTCTCCTTTGTGGCCATGCAGAGGGGTGGCGACAACATCGGTCATGACGCCCACATCGGAGGCGCCCTGGTGGGCCTCCTGGTCACAACACTGATGTATCCCTACATCATCCGCGCAAGCCCGGGACTCTACTCGGCGGTCTGTCTCATCACACTGGGGTTGTTCTACTACTGCTACCGCTTTCCACCCCATCTGCAGAAAGCCACGCCCTTTACACGTGAGCATTGGGAACAGATCCGCGACGACCTGATTCAGGTGGAGGAGGAGGAAGAGGAATCCAACGAGGCCATCATGGACCGGTTGCTGGACAAGGTCGCCGCAGGAGGCATGGGCTCCCTCAGCGCCAAGGAGCGGCAGCAACTCCAGCCCCTTTCCAGGAAACTTTCCGGCAAGGACGACTGAAACCTGGCTCGAAGGGCAATCAGTCCTTCTTCACTCCCATTCCAAGGTGCGTGCTGAAGAACCTTGCCATGGCGGGCCGGGTCTTCTTCACATTCTGCGTGAAGACACCATGTCCGGCTCCCTCAAAGTTCATCAGGTTGACACTCTTCGCACCGGTCTTCTTGGCCGCCTCCACGAAGCTCCTGCCCTGCTGATAAGGTACAGTGGTATCCCGCGTGCCGTGAATGATCAGGAAGGGAGCCATGTCCTTGCTGACGTAGGTGATGGGGGAACATTTGCGGGCGAGCGCCATGATCTCCTCGGGCGTTCCACTGAGGATCCGGCTGTTGCCTGAAGTGAAGCGGCGGCCGGGCCAGTTGATGAAATCGGTCGGTGGCGCACTGGCGCAGACGGCATTCACGGCACTGGAATATTCCTGATAGGGCCCGTCCCCTTCCAGCCCGTCCTCCCTTGAAGTCACTCCCAGCATGGCGACGAGATGAGCCCCTGCTGAATTGCCATAAGCTCCAATCCTATCCGGATCCACGTTGAACTTCTCCGCATTGGCCCTGAGCCACCGGACGGCATTCTTGACGTCCTCGAT
>CAZKNW010000491.1:0-3494 GCA_964554035.1 uncultured Verrucomicrobiota bacterium | reverse complement strand
TTCACAAGGTGACGTCACGACCCGAAAAGACCAACCATGATCGTCACACATACCCTGAACACTTCAACAATCGCAAATCGTTGAGAATTTGGTTACTCTGGATGCCAAGAAGCCGATGTCTTGTCAAATGTAGAGCGATTCTTTCCTTCTCCATTTTGCACCAAAAAACAAAAAGGGCGCCCTCGGCAATGAGGACGCCCTTGTTCAAGTCAGGTGCCTTGAGGCATCAATTGTAGAAGGTCAGCTCATTGGTCAGAAGCAGGACCTGCGCAAACTTCTCCCACGCAACCATGGGCCGCGCGTCAACCGCCTTGCGGGGGCCACTGAAATCATTGCTCGCGCTCCACATCGGATTCGCGGCGCGATCTCCCAGTTGCCCGGGATTGGTGATCGAGGTCATGCGGATGGTCGGTGCCCATGTAAAGTTATCGGCACCCGGGACACGCCCACAATGAACGATGAAGTCAATCGTGTCCCCCTTGCTGACCGGCAACCTTGGAATGCCGGCGGCCTGGGTGCGATTGTGCACCGACCACTGTCCGAGCACTCCCTTGGCGCTCGAGTAGATGACACCCAGCACACCATCACCACGACGCTCGGCATGCCTGAGATCGCCCTCGATGGAGATAACCCCATCACCCTGGGCGGTATAACGGCGGACAACCACATACTGCGAGGTCGCGGCGGGATGGCCTCCGTCCTTGCCAAGAATGGCAAATCGAGGTCCTCCACCCCAGAGCTCCAATTCCTCGCGGAATTCCGGAAATTCCTTGAAGGAGACCAGTTTACGGGTGCGTGGGTCATAGACTCCATATCCATACTTCCAGGGATCCTCATAGGCAGCCGCCATCTCGATGTTGCCCTGTAGTCCAAGGTACTTGTGCGTCAGGTCGATTTCCTTCTTGGAAGGCTGTCTCTGGTAGATCAGCCGGTATAGAAGTTCGATCCTTTCCTGATGGGAAACACGACCAAGGAAGTCTCCGCGCTGAACGAGGTTTCGGGCCTGTTCGACCACCAACGGATTGTTCATCAGGAACAAGGCCTGCTGGGGAACCGTGGTGTTGTAGCGCTGCCCGGTGGAAAGGTCCGGGTTCGCAAAATCAAAGGTCCTGAAGACCGAAGCGAGGTTTCCACGGTCAATGTAGCCGTAGACGGTGCGGCGCGTTGGAAAGGGATTCTCCATCAGGTTGACAGGGCGACCTCCCACCGTGAGATCGAGTGTTCCACCAATCGAGAGGATGGAATCACGAAGGGCCTCAAACTCCAGGCGACGCACGTTCTGCCTCCATAGCAGATCGTTGGACGGATCGACCTGGCCACGGCGTGGGTCATCCTCGCTGGCCTGCTGATAAACAGCCGACATCATGATCATCTTGTGAAGCTTCTTCATGGACCAGCCATTGTCCATGAACCAGGTGGCCAGCCAGTCGAGAAGCTCTGGATGGGAAGGCTCGTCAGCACGCGTCCCAAAATCACTGGGAGTGCGGACGATGCCCTCACCGAAGTGGTGCATCCAAACGCGGTTCACGATGACACGAGCGGTCAGGGGATTGTCACGCGATGCGATGTGGTTGGCCAGTTCGAGACGACCGCTTCCAATCTTGAAGGGCTTGGGCTCGCCCTCGACAAGGGCCTGAAGGAAACGGCGGGGAACCTCATCTCCCTGATTCCTCGCATTACCACGCACGAAGATGCGGCTGTTCCGTGGGTTCCGGTCATCTACCACCATGGCACGAACCGGAGCTCCCTCGTGCTCCATCATCAAGGTCACGATTTCGCTGGCCTTCCTCTGCAGTCGACCACGGAAACCCAGGTCGAACATCCGGCTGACATCCCGGTCATCCGGCGCAGCAGGAGCATTCCTGACTTCACGACCATTCTCGTCCTTGCCTCCGTGCATGGCCAACTTGAACTGCTCGAGGTTGGCCTCCAGCGGTCTTGGATCACGTCCGGTTTTTGAAGCGGCCACGGCGACTTTCTGATACTGACGGTCAGCCTCACCCAGAAGCGTGCCATAAAGGTTGGCAAGTTCTGCATGATTTGATGGACGACTGGCCCGGACGGCTCGTGCAAGGAGGGTGTTGTATTTCTCCTCTCGATCCTTGGAGACCGAATCCAGGATCTTCTGCCCCTCCTCCGAGTTGAATTGGCCGCGCTTCAGCTTGGCCATCTGTTTCCACAGTCCCCAAGTGGGATCGTTGTCCTTCTTGGATCCCAGAAAGCGGCGCCAGCGGTCAAAGAAGCCATTGTTGAGCCCCTTCTCATTGATGAAGATGAAGCGGTTCACCTGATTGGTTCCCATCTGGTTGTCAACCTCCCAGGTGGCGTAAAGATAGGAGGTTGCCTTCTCACGGGCATCCTTCTTCATGTCATAGGCACGCTCATAGCGCATCTCCTCGACCTCAAGCTCGATCTCCCGTTTCTTCTGGAGGAACTCAGTATATTCGCGACCCTTCTTGACGGGTTCGATGAGGGGCAGATCATCATAGTCAAAGTTGTCGTTGATGCTGTTGAATATTCCGTGCCAGGAGTAGTAGTCACCGGTTGGGATGGGATCAAACTTGTGGTCATGGCAACGGGCGCAGACAACTGTCAGGCCAAGAAAGCCCTTTGATACCACGTCGATTCGATCATCAATGATCTCATTGCGGTCGTTGTTGAAGCGCTTGCCTACAGTGAGGAAACCAAGGGCCGCCAGTGTCTTGGGATCATCCTTGGTGGGAAGAAGGTCGGCAGCCAGCTGCTCCTTGACGAACTGATCGTAGGGTTTGTCCTTGTTGAAGGATTCGATCACGTAATCACGGTAGGTCCAGGCGAAGGGATAACGTCCGTCCTCATTGCGGTTGTTGACATCACCCTTGGTGTCGGAATAGCGGGCAACGTCCAACCAATGACGTCCCCAACGCTCTCCGTAGTGAGGCGAATCAAGGAGCTTGTCCACCAGCTTCTCGTAAGCATCAGGGGAACGGTTGGCAAGATAGGCGTCGAACTCCGCCATCGAGGGAGGCATGCCGACGAGGTCGAAATGAACACGACGGACCAGGGTCCTCTTGTCTGCCTGCTCCGAAGGCTTCATTCCCTTCTCGGCAAGCTTGGATGTGATGAACCGGTCGATCGGGGTCTTCTCCCAAGAGGAATCGGTGGCCGAGGGCACCGCCGGATTGCTGATCGGACGAAAACCCCAGTGTTCCTTCGCCACCTCGGAAGGAGATTTCGCAATCACCGGACCATCACGCGGGTCAGGAGCACCCATGCGAATCCAGTTTTCAAAATCGGCGATGACGTTAGAAGGGAGCTTCTCCTTGGGAGGCATCTCGAGGTCGGAACTCTCCCATTTCATGGCCTTCACGAGGAGACTCTTGGCGGGATCGCCGGGAATGACGGAAGGTCCGGTATCGCCACCCTTCAGGACACCTTCCTTGGTGTCGAGGGTCAGGCCACCACGGCTCTTGCCCTGCGCCACGCTGTGGCACTTGTAGCAATGTTCGGACAAT
>CAZKNW010000490.1:0-3495 GCA_964554035.1 uncultured Verrucomicrobiota bacterium | reverse complement strand
GAGATGGCATATCGTTCCACCAGTGTCCCGTCCAAGGTCACCAGTCGACCATGGCTTCCCGGCGACATCAGTTCGACGAGATCCAGTTCCGCTGCCTCAGGCATCTCGGCGGCGCCAAGTTGCCGCCAGATGGCATTTTCAATCTGGGGGTTTCACCGGATGCACTCTCGGAATGCCCACCACCTCGATCCTCCCACCCAGAATCGGATGTTCATGCGTTTGAAGCCGGACGACGATCCCCCGACCCTCATCCTGAATTACCACCTTCCCCCCGGGCTTGAGTAGGTGACTGTCCCTTCCACCTTGATCAAGCCGGTCACGGCCTTTTCTCCCACCTTTCGCATGATTTCGTCGATGGGTGTGCCTTCCAGGGCAAAGGGCTCTGCCGGCATCTCGTTCAGGAACTGGACCTGTTTCACCCCGGGAGCAGCCAAGGTCACCGTGACCGGTTGCCCAAGGTGATTGGCCTTCACCTGACAGACGCCGGACACCCGCAGTTCGCTTCCCAGCCACGGACGTGATTCGGTTTCTTCACGGTCTCCAGCCACCCAGACCAGGAATTCCCCCGCCACGCCTTCCATTGAGAGCCGCACACCATCATCCTCAATCCGGAAACGACGGCAGAACCCGTCCACAAGGAGGTATTGTGAGTCCTCCTCCCGATTGAAACCGTTCATGACTGACCCGGCGGGGTGTCGGCATCTCACCCGAACCCCGCAACTTGATCGAGGCAAACATCACGACCGGGCTGAAACCACCCATTCCCGTCAACCCCTTGACCGAGACCTGGTCTCCCGGAAGGGGGGCGGACTCCATCATCGCCTGATAACGGACCATCACTCCGCCCGATTCGTCGTTGACCACGCAGATCCCGGTGGAAGGTTCGCTGTAGGTCACGACTCCGTTGATCGCAACCGGGTAGCGCCTTGCGGCCTCCTCTCTGGTCAGCAACCGGACCGCCTGGCTCAGGCGAAGGACCGGAAGCTGACCCGGCCTGTATGGAGGACCCGGCTTGATGCCCTTGGCCTCCTTGACGGAAGCCCGGTCCAGAAAGGGCACGCCGGTCGGATGCGATCTTGGAAACCCGGACACCAGAATCCAGGTTCCCTTCTCAAAAACCGCTTCACCCGGCACATGGGCCATGAATCGGGCTCCCTCCTCCTCGGCGATGATCATGTCCCCGCTCCGCTCCACAAAGAGCCCGGATGTGGTGATGAGATCCGTGCGGTCCTCGCGAAAGGACTGAATGAGATCCCCTACCGAGACGTACGGAACCTCGAACCGGTTGGTGGTTCCCGGAATCAGGATCCTGACTTCATCCATGGAGCGGGTGAACAAGTGGATCGGCACCCCTCTGATTGGAACCTCCCCGAGCACAGGCGCGGTCAGACCTCCCACATCAACTCGTGCCCCCAAGAGGGACTCCATGGCTTCCTTGTCAGAGTTTCTGACAAACACCTGAAGGTGCCGGTCGGCACCAAAGGACACCATCATGCGGCCATGTCCATCGACCTCCTCCGCTTCGGTCACAACACCTTCATGCCTGACCATTCGGGCCTCCTTGCCCTGGAGGTGTTCCTCCTCAAGTCGAACATGCTCAAGCGGGGATTGCTGCCCACGGTCCGTGAAGGAGGCCTCCACGATCAGATTCTGGGTTCCGTCATGGTGGGTGCGCCCGTTGATCAGGACGGCATGCCCCACGGGAGGCACATCGGCATCGTTGTCAAGGCCATGGTATAGAACGGCGGTCTTGTCCTGAACCCAAAGCAGTCCCCAGCTTGGATCTTCATAGAGCACCGTCCCCTCAATCCTGACGGGCCTGCCCTTTGCAGCCTCGAAAGGTGCCAGTCCATAAAACTCCGCCACAGAGGTGACGGCGCGTTCTGCCGCGGCAAGGGACGCCACCACCATGATCCAGATCAGAATAGGACACCGCCTCAGAATCAGATTCTGAAAAGTCGTCCATACGGTCTGGTTGCGTCTGATCAAAGGCAGTCCGTCGTTGGCAGGTAGGCCAATCCCTGTGCTCACCGGGAAGCGAGAAAACAGGAAAATCCCGAAACAATGGCCTAGAATCATGTGTCTGATGAACCAAATTCTCAATCCAAATCCATGTCCCAAAGCCATTACAGCTTTGAACCTACAGCCCTTTTGACTCGTCTGTTTCACACAAATCAAAGAGCCTTCAGACCTTGCGGCAACCCGCTGACAGATTCGCTGACCGGGTCGAAGCCTACGTGAAATTCCGTCCCGGATATCCGGAGGCTCTGTTCAGCACCCTTGTGGAAGCCACCGGTCTCCAGGCCGACTCCGTGGTCGCCGACCTGGGATCCGGTACGGGCATTCTGACTGCGGGCCTGCTGGAGCGGTTCGGGGTCGTTCATGCTGTGGAACCCAATGCCCCCATGAGGGAAGCGGCGGAAGCCCTGCTCGGAGGAAGACCTGGGTTCAGAAGTCACCCCGGCACCGCCGAGGAAACAGGCCTTGCGGATGACTCGGTGGACCTGGTCGTTGCCGCACAGGCCTTCCATTGGTTCAATCGCGAAACCTGTTCGAGGGAATTTCGCAGGATCCTTAAAAGGGGCGGCCACACCGCGCTGATCTGGAATGAGCGAATCGTCGATGCCACCCCATTTCTGAGGGACTACGAAGTGTTCCTGCACCAACACGGTACCGACTACGCATCGGTCAATCATGCGCTCATTGACCGGACCGAGATCGAGCGGTTCTTTCACCCTGAAAAAATCAGCCTGACTTCGTTTCCGAATCGCCAGGACTTCGATTGGGAGGGCCTCAAGGGGCGCTGTCTGTCCTGCTCCTATATTCCGAACGTGGATGACTCCGGATACGAACCAATGATTTCAGCCCTTCGCTCACTCTTTGAGCAGCACCGGGAGCGAGGCAGGGTCGCCTTCCTCTACAACACGCAGCTCTTTCTTTCACGGAACGGAGAAAAGCCGTCCTGACGCCACGGGACACCCTTCGCCACCGTTCTCTCTCTCGCAAAGCCTTGCACCCACAATGCTCCATCTGCTTGTCTCTGCCCGATGAAACTCGAACCCGGACTAAAGGCATTGATCACCGGTGCCTCTGGTGGCCTTGGCACCGTCATCACCCTCGCCTTTGCAGAACTGGGAATCGACCTGTCACTCGTCGCCTTTCCCGGTCGCGAACTGGAAACCCTTCAGGACACCGCCCGAAGATCCGGAGTCGATGCCCATTTCACCTGCGCCGACCTGCGTGATCCCGATGAGCAGAAGCGGGCCTATCAGGAGGCGCGGGAAGCCCTTGGCGGAGTGGATATCCTCATCAACAACGCGGGGGTGGAGTTCACCTGCCCGATGCATGAACTGAAGGAGGAGGATCTTGAATCGGTTCTGAGACTCAACCTGGAGGCCCCCATGAGGCTCACGCGTCTCGTCCTTCCCGAGATGCTGGAACGTGGTCGCGGCCACATCGTGAATATCTCCTCACTTGCCGGGAAAAGCGGCCCCG
>CAZKNW010000489.1:0-3541 GCA_964554035.1 uncultured Verrucomicrobiota bacterium | reverse complement strand
TCGTCGGCAAGCACCAGATTGGCAAAGATCGGGCCCTTGCGGATCGAGTATCGGCGTTCCTCCATGTGGTAGACCTGGGTGCCTGAGACGTCGGCCGGGAGCATGTCCGGTGTGAACTGGATCCTGGAGAAACTGACATCCAGACAGGATGCCAGGGACTTCACCGCGAGGGTCTTGGCAAGGCCGGGCACACCCTCGAGGAGCACGTGGCCGTTGGTGAGCAGGCCGATGAGTAGGCGTTCAACAAGGTGGCGCTGGCCCACCAGGACCTTCTCGAGTTCCTCCAGCAGGGGAGGGACGAAGGAGGATGCCTTCTGGATTGGACTGGCTTCGGCTTCAGGTTCGGTCATGGGCGTGGGATCTTAGGAATTACCGAGGGTCGGCTCCAACCTTCAAATCATCCGTTTACCTCTTCGGGATTCCTGTCCTGCCGGCTGCAAAACGGGGGAACTTTGTTGAAATAAATACTTTTTCGATGCCGTCTCAGGATTCAACCTATGCCGATGCCCATGATTGACAGGACGGTGGAGGTCCATTTCCGCCACCAGATCCATTTCACTGAAGACGTATTCTCGAAGGACAACCCCCTTCTGAGGGAGGTCTTGGTCAATGGTGAGGACAGGGAGCAGTTCAAGGCCTTCGTGGTGATCGACGAGGGTGTGGCCGAGGCCCTGCCGGACCTGGTTTCGAGGATTCAGCAGTGGTTTGCCAGCCACGGTGACAAACTGAAGCTGGTCTGCGCCCCCATGTTGCTGGAGGGCGGAGAGCGGTTGAAGAATTCCTATTTCCACGTATCCGAGATCCAGTCGGAGCTGGAGCGCTATGGGATCTGCCGCCATTCCTACCTGATTGCCATAGGAGGAGGAGCGCTTCTTGATGTCGTGGGTCTTGCCGCCGCGACAGCGCATCGGGGCGTCCGCCATGTCCGCCTGCCGACCACCACCCTGAGCCAGGATGATTCCGGTGTGGGTGTGAAGAATGGCGTGAACGCCTTCGGAAAGAAGAATTTTGTGGGCTCATTCGCACCTCCCTTCGCCGTCATCAATGACTTTGCCTTCATCCGGACACTACCGGAACGCGAGAAGCGGGCGGGTTACGTCGAGGCGGTCAAGGTGGCGCTGATCCGGGACCGGAAGTTCTTTGAGGCCATTGAGGCGGAGGCCGGGGCATTGGCGCGGTTCGAGGAGGAGGCGATGAAGAAGCTCATTTACCGCAGTGCCGAGCTTCATGTGAACCACATCTGCTCAGGTGGGGATCCCTTTGAGTTCGGATCGGCCCGTCCCCTGGACTTTGGTCACTGGGCGGCGCACAAGCTGGAACAGCTTTCCGAATACCGCATCTCCCATGGGGAGGCTGTGGCCATCGGGATTGCCCTAGATACCGTCTATGCCCGCCGGATGGGCTACCTCGACAAGGAGGCGGGTGAGCGGATTCTGGTTCTGCTAGAGAAGCTGGGTTTCCAGCTCTTCGCCAACGAGTTGTTCAACATGGACTCGAAGGGGGAACTGGTGCTGCTCAAGGGACTTGAGGAGTTCCGTGAGCACCTTGGAGGACAGCTGACCATCACGCTGCTTGAAGGCATCGGGATGGGCTTCGAGATCCACCAGATGAATGCGCCGAGGGTGATCGACTCGCTCTACGAGCTCAAGTCCCGCTTTGAGGAACAGGGCGAGGTTTCCCAGGTCAAGCTCGCCTGAGCCAGATGCGCCGGACCGCTGTCATCAACGTGGTCGGGCTGACCCCGGGTCTCCTTGGCGAGCATACGCCCAGGATCCATGCATTCCTTTCCGGCAAGAACCTTCGTCCGGTCAGGCCGCCCCTTCCCGCAGTCACATGCACCTCGCAATCGAACTACCTTACCGGCAAGACCCCGTCTGATCATGGCGTGGTGGCCAATGGCTGGTATTCGAGGGAGCTGGCCGAGACCCAGTTCTGGAAACAACCGGACCAGATCGTGCAGGCGGACAAGATCTGGCATCAGCTCAGGGCGAAGGATTCCTCCTTCACCTGTGCCAAGCTTTTCTGGTGGTACAACATGTATTCGGAGGTGGATTTCTCGATCACCCCGCGCCCGATGTATCCCTCGGATGGCAGGAAGTTCTTCGACATCTACTCATGGCCCTACTCGATCCGGGAAGAGATTAAGAAGGACCTCGGGGATTTTCCCTTCTTCGGATTCTGGGGGCCTGCCGCCGGCGTGGATACACCCCGGGGAAGTGCTGATTGTGTCAGTCGATGGATTGCGGATTCCGCCCGCTGGATCGAGGAAAGGCATCAACCCACGCTGAGCCTGATCTACCTTCCTCATCTCGACTACAACCTCCAGCGTTATGGGCCGAAGGATTCCCGGATTCAGAAGGATCTCAGGGAGATTGATGAGATCGTAGGCAGGCTCGTGGATGACCTTGAAAAAGCTGGGGTTTCCTTGGTCCTTCTTTCCGAATATGGCATCACCGAGGTGAATCGCGTGGTCTGCCTGAACCGGGAGTTCCGGAAACGAAACTGGCTCACGATCAAGGATGAGCTTGGTCTGGAACTGCTGGACTACGGGGCCAGTCGCGTCTTTGCCGTGGCAGATCATCAACTGGCTCACATCTATGTGAACGATCCAGGAATCGTCCAGGAGGTGCGGCAGGTGGTGGAGTCCCTCGACGGGGTGGATCGCGTCCTCGAAGGAGAAACACGCAAGGAGGCCGGCCTCGACCACGAACGGGCAGGCGACCTGGTGGCGGTCAGTCACGAGGATGCCTGGTTCGCCTACTATTATTGGCTGGATGACTCCCGTGCGCCGGACTTCGCGCGGTGTGTGGATATCCACCGAAAGCCCGGCTATGACCCGGTGGAGCTGTTCCTCGACCCCGGGAAGGCGTTTGTGAAGGGCAGGATCGCCTGGAGGCTTCTGAAGAAAGCGCTGGGATTCAGGATGTTGATGGATGTGATTCCGCTGGACCCATCCCTGGTCAGGGGATCGCATGGAGCAATACCCAGGAGCCAGGACGACTGGCCGGTCATCATGGGAGACATCCCGGGTGAGGGTGCGGTCGATTCCACTGAGGTCTTTCAACTTCTTCAACAACACGTCCTTTCATCATGAATGCAAGAAACCGGCTTCCCCTTGTCCTTCTCCTCATTGGCTTGGTGACCTCTCATGCGGCAGGCCCCGAGACCACGCTCGTCCTCGCGCCTGGACCGGGGAATCCGAGGAACAGTGAGGGTGATTTCATCCGGTTGGCCCAAGGGGACCTGCTCTTCGTCTACACCCGCTTTGCGGATGGGGCCCGGGACAATTCCGCCGCCGTGCTGGCGTCGAGGCGTTCGAAGGATGGAGGGAAGACCTGGAGTCAGGTGGACCGGGTGGTCGTCGAGAATGAGGCCGCCGAGAACGTGATGTCGGTATCGCTCCTTCGCGTGGCCAAGGACCGGATTGCGCTGATCTACCTGAGGAAGGAATCATGGGAGGACTGCCGACCGTGGATTCGCTTCAGTTCGGACGAGGGGGGCACATGGGGTGCCCCTTCCCCGGTGATCGGTGAAAGGGAGA
>CAZKNW010000488.1:0-3548 GCA_964554035.1 uncultured Verrucomicrobiota bacterium | reverse complement strand
CAGGAACGAAGGAACTTTAGAAAGAATGATTCCTCCATTATTTACTTCCTCATTCAAAAAGACACATTTCCTGATCTCACTTGATTTCATGTCTATTCTGACTAGACTGGCTAGTTATGAAGAGCTGGCAGTTGCAGGAAGCCAAATCCAGATTCTCCGAAGTCGTGGAACGCGCCTTGAAAGAAGGTCCCCAGGAGGTCACCCGGCGCGGACTGCCAACTGTGATGGTGATTTCCATCGAGGACTACGAGAAGGCCCGTCAGTCCAAGCCGCGACCCAAACGGTCCCTGGTCCAGTATTTGCGGGATTGTCCCTGCCCGGAACTGTCGGATCTGCTGCTTGAAGATCGCAACGATACAGGTCGGGACATCCAACTCTGACGACCATGCGATTCCTGCTCGACACCAACGTCCTCGCGGAACTGATCCGGCCCAAGCCCAATCAGGGGCTGCTCAGCTGGATGACCCAGAATGAATTGTCATCCGGTATCTCAACCCTGGTTCTCGGAGAACTGGTCAAAGGCGCCCATTCCCTTCCTCCAGGCAAAAGGAGACAGGATCTGCTCTGTTGGATCGAAGGGCTGGAAGAGCAGTTTGATGGAAGGATTGTGGATGTCTCTAAGAACATCCTTTTCCGATGGGGGGAACTGTCTGGGACACACCGAAGGAAGGGCAATCCACTTCCGGTGATCGATGCACTGATGGCAGCCACCGCAATCGAACACGAACTGATTCTTGTCACTCGAAACCAAACCGACTTTCCCAAATCGGTTAAAGTCCTGAGTCCTTGGAAGAAAGAATCCGGACCTCAAACTATTGAATGAGGAAGGCAGGAACGAAGGAATCGGATCGCAGAAGGTTCCTGCATTCCTCTCTTCCTCATTCCAAAGACTTCATCGCAGGTGGTTCAGGGTGTAGTAGGCTTCTGAATGCAGCAGGGGAGCTCCTCCGGCGGAGCGAAGTTTGGAGGCGTCAAGCTCGTGGACGTATCCTTCACGCAGACCTTCAACGATGAGGTCCACGACGGTTCCGTTCTTCTTAACGGTCACCTTGGAGATCTTCAGTTCCTTCTGGTCGAGTTCGTCCCCCCCATAACTGGAATGGTAGGGATAGGTGTAGCTTTGCAGGGAATAGCTGGAAGGTTCGGAAGCCGTCCTGGCATCGACAGGCCCTGTGAAGGTCAGACGGAAGCCCTGTTTGGTCAGGCTCATGGTCTTGATTTCGAATGGCGTCTTGCCGGTCCAGAGGAGCTGCTGAAGACCATAGCTCCGGTCACCCAGGGAGTTCCATCCACGGTTGGTTTCACCGACCAGCATGTTGCCGTCCTTGTCCCACTCCATCCTCATCACGGCACATTGAAAGCCTTCACGAAACCGGAAACAGGCACCCTGGTACTCGCCCTTCACCTTCTCCAGCGCCACCCGTGTGATGAAGGACATGGTGAACTCGCCGACAAAGAGCTGTTCGGCAAAAGGTCCAAACTTGCCCTCCGTGGTATCGCACAGGACATCGGTACTGCTCATGCCCATCTTTCGATAGGGAAACCACACCGCAGGGAGCTTGTAGGCAGGAATCTTCTTTGCGGCCTCGGCCACCGTGATCTTCTTGGGGATCGCACCCTTTACCTGAAAGGTCGCACCCGGAAGGTCGCAATGCTTCAGGGAATCCGCATGGCCATGAAAGGCCCCTTCCCTCACATGCATCAGAGGACAGGTCGGAAACCAGTTGCCCTGTTGGTCGGTCGCAAAAATGTCACCGGCCAGGTTCATGCCGATGCCCGATGGAGAACGAAATCCACCCGATACCGGATTGAGTTCACCAGAAGGTGTCACCTTGAAGCTCCAGCCACGCCACTTGTCGGAATCGATCACCTTCTTCCCAATGCTGGTGTTGAGTGTGATCCAGGCATTGCCCTCGGGATCGAAGACCGGCCCATAGGCATATTCATGATAGGAGCCACTGACTCCCCAGCCTTTTGCAACGGTCAGGTATTCATCGGCAAGATCATCGCCATCCACATCACGAATCCGGGTCAGCTCAGTCCGCTGGACGGTGTAGAGGGCACCGTCGTGCCATGCGAGTCCAAGTGGTTCGTGGAGACCAAAAGCGAAGGGCTTGTAGGTGATCTTGTCAGGATGATTGGGATCCAACTGATCCAGGATCCAGATCTCCCCCTTCCGGATCGCGGCCGCCATCCGACCGTCGGGAAGCCTGGCCAGTCCACTGACCTCGAGCTTCAGCTCCTCCGGCATCGGATAGGTCACCAACTGGTAATAGTCCTCCTCCGCGGCCAAGGCACCATGAACAAGCAGGCTCAGAAAGAAAGTCGTGATCAAGCGCTTCATTCCGCACCTCCCTTCCAGGTCCAGTTGAACTGGATCTCCTTGGTCAACAACAGCCACAGCTGCTGTCCTTTTCCATGTCCGGTCATCATTGATTCCAAATCGCCCGCCGCCACCGTGAGGCCCGCTTCGTTGATCCATGCCTTGCCTGCCTTCCGGATGTTCTTTCCGGAAAGCACCTTGATCCACAGGCGCGTCTGCCGGTCCGCGGTCACCGTCCGGCTCAATCCATTTCCCGTGGCCGAGAGATGATCCTCCAGCCCGACGCCTTCCGCATCGATCAGGAAGGTCGGTTCCCCCTGCTTGTCCAGACGGTATCCTCGAAAGGTCAGTGCGGCACGTCCCCCTTCCGGATGATCCTTGCGCACCCAGTCATCACCGGGAAGATCCACAACCGCCTTGCCGAGCGGCGGAGCAAGAGGCGTAAAGCGATCATCCCAGGTGCTTTCCGCATCCAGGAATCTTCCCTGCCATGCCTGGCTCCAGGCAATCGTGTCCACATCAAAGGAGGCGTGAAAACCCCTCTCAAACCCGATGGCGATACCATGCATGCCGGCGCCCTCCATGAAGGTGCGGAAGATCATGGGGCGACCCTTGGGCTTCAGCTCGAAGTTACCCTTCTTTTCCATCCCCTCCGGTAGTCGCGACTGGTCAATCTCGGAAAGGTAAACCCAGATGCTGTCGATCTGACGGTCTGTTGAATTGCCGTTTCCCTTGAGCATGGGTTTGCCATCCGGCCAGAAGGAGGGCATCCGCGTGCCGGGACGGAACTTTGCGGGATTGATCAGGTAATCCCGGAACCATGCCGGACGCAGCCGGTCCGGCGCATGCGCGAGGTCCATGGCCTGAATGCCCAGCGATCTCTTTCCATTGAGCTGATGACAAGTGATGCAACTCAGGCCGGTCGTGCCGACCAAGGCCCTGCCCCACATGTTTCGTCCTACCTGGTTCTCCTCGCCGTTTCGCGGGGTGGGACGTTCATTGGGGTCATGGTCGGCTTTGGCGAAGAAGGCTGCCAGGTCCGTCGCATGCTTTTCACCAAAATCCGGCATTCGTGTCACCATGTAGGGACGCACACCACCTTCACCCTGGATGATCCTGACCATGGCTTGCTCCTGAAGCTTCCGGCCAACCCCCGTCAACAAGGGAGGGAAGCGACCTTCGTCCTCAAGATCCTCACCCGAAGTATGGAACAGGTCCCTCCCAC
>CAZKNW010000487.1:0-3553 GCA_964554035.1 uncultured Verrucomicrobiota bacterium | reverse complement strand
AATGTTCGGACAATGCCGGGCGGATCTTCTTTTCAAAAAACTCCAGTTGTTCGCCGGTGGGAGCGGCCTGGGCGTTGATGGCGACAAATCCCAGAGAAGCACCTGCAAGAGCGAGGAAATGTATGAATCGTCTCATGGTTTTTTACAGCGTTCGAAGTGGAAAAGGGGGAGACCACTCAACATGGACTCCCCCAACTCGATCAGATTGTCCTGAACTAGGCGATGAGATCCTTGACCACGTTTCCGTAGACGTCCGTCAGGCGGAAGTCACGACCGTTGTAACGATAGGTCAGTTTCTCATGATCAAATCCGAGAAGGGCAAGAATCGTGGCGTGAAGGTCGTGGATATGGACCTTGTTCTCAACGGCACGATAGCCGAACTCGTCTGTGGATCCATAGGTAGTGCCACCCCTGACGTTTCCGCCAGCCATCCACGATGCAAAGGCCCTGTGGTTGTGGTTACGACCAGGCACCTCGAAATTGGAGTTGGAATCAGGAAGCTGGCGGGTCGGGGTCCGTCCGAACTCACCACCCCAGACGATCAGGGTGTCGTCAAACAGGCCACGCTGCTTCAGGTCGGTCATGAACGCACCGATCGGCTGGTCGATCTCGCGAGCCTTGCCACGGATGGCGTTGTTGAGGTTGGCATGATGATCCCATCCGCCGTGCCAGGCCTGGACGAAGCGGACGCCGCGCTCAAGGAGACGGCGCGCGATCAGCATCTGGCGTCCCTGAGGCGTGTTGCCGTACATCTCGCGGATGCTTTCGGGCTCCTTGCTGATATCAAAGGCATCGGTGGCCTCGATCTGCATCTTGTATGCCATTTCAAAGGACTGAATGCGCGCCTCAAGCTGCTCCTCCTTCTTGAGGTTCAGGCTGTGTACTGCGTTCAGCTGATGAAGCAGGTCCAACTGCTGGCGCTGCTCTCCCTGGCTGATGTAGTTGTTCTTGATGTTCTCGATCAGCCTCTCGACACGCGTCTCACGGGTGTTGATTGGTGTTCCCTGGAAAGCACCCGGCAGGAAGGCCGAACGCCAGTTCTCGGAACCCCCTGGCGGCTGTCCGCCGGGCATGAGGGAAATGAATCCGGGAAGGTTCTGGTTCTCGCTACCCAAACCATAGGTAACCCATGATCCGACACTCGGCTTCACCAGGCGCAATGAACCCGTGTTCATCATGATGCTGGCCACCTCGTGGGCAGGGATGTCGGTATGCATCGACCGGATGACCGCGATGTCGTCGATGTGCTTTCCGATTTCCGGGAAGATCTCACTGACCTGCACACCACTCTGTCCCTGGGGTGCATAATCGATGGGCGATGCGAAGGCTACGCCACCGATGTTCGGAAGGGGCTTGCTGGAATTGTCGGAGCCGCGACCCGGATCGAACTGTTGAAGGCCGGGCTTGGGATCCCAGGTGTCCACCTGCGAAGGGGCACCATTGGCGAAGATGTGGATGACTCTCTTTGCCTTGACGCGGAAATGGGGTTGCTTGACCGCGAGCGGTGAAAAATTAGGAGCCGCCTGGGCGGAGCTGGTGAGGTTTTCCTGAAGCAGGCTTGCAAGGCCCATCATTCCAAAGCCCGTACCGAAACGGTTGAGGAATTGGCGTCGGGTGGTGAAGTAGTCAGCAAGCTTGGCAGAGTGCTGCTCGATGTATTCGCGGTCCATAATACAAATGAGAGTTACTGGTTTTGGTTTATGTACGCAAAAAAGCCTAGAAACAGGTCCAGGTCTTTTACGGACAAACGAGGCTACCAGCCCAAACTGGACACACAACTCTAAATTTCAGGGCATTTTTATGGGTTTTTTGATGATTTTGACCCATATGACACCGATCCCTTCATTTTGTGCACATCAGGAAGCCATCCCTTCGGCATGTTTCTTTTCGACCTCTTTCCTGATTTTTTCGGTCAATTTGGGGTCCTCGACCAAGGCTTTCCTCGACGCTTCCTTGCCCTGACCGATCATTTCTCCCTCAAACTGGATCCAGGCACCCTTCTTGTTAAGGACACCCAGCGCCAGACCTGCCTCCAGAATGCTTCCCTCCCGATTGATTCCCTGATTGTAGAGAATGTCGAACTCAGCCTCCCGGAAAGGAGGGGCCACCTTGTTCTTTACCACCTTGGTCTTCACGTGGTTGCCGACCACGTTTCCTGCAGCATCCTTGATGACCTCCTTGCGGCGGATGTCGATACGGACACTGGAATAGAACTTCAAAGCCTTGCCTCCCGGAGTGGTTTCCGGGCTGCCAAACATCACTCCCACCTTCTCACGTATCTGGTTGGTGAACACACAGAGCGTCTTGGACTTGTTGAGAACGGAGGTCAGTTTCCTGAGGGCTTGGCTCATCAGGCGGGCCTGCATACCCATGGTGGCCATTCCCATTTCTCCATCAAGTTCCGCTTTGGGCACAAGGGCGGCCACGGAGTCCACCACCACCACGTCGATGGCGTTTGACCGGGCCAGCGTTTCACAAATCGTCAACGCCTCCTCACCGCTGTCAGGCTGGGAGACCAGAAGGTCATCCAGCTTGACACCCAGTTTCCGTGCATAGGCGGGATCCAAGGCATGTTCGGCATCGATGAAGGCCGCAAGTCCACCCGCCTTCTGGGCGTTGGCGATCACGTGCAGCATCACAGTGGTTTTTCCAGATGACTCCGGTCCATAGATCTCGATCACACGACCTCGCGGAAGACCTCCAACCCCCAAGGCCAGGTCCAGGGACATGGCTCCCGTAGGAATGACACCGATGTCCAGTTTCGTATTCCCATCACCAAGCCGCATGATGCTTCCCTCGCCATAGCTCTTGCGGATCGATGAAACCGCCGATTCGAGGCTTTTCAGCTTGGCGGGATCATACTCCACTTTGGCGGTGGCAGGAGCTTCAGTAGTGGGGGCTTTCTCGTCGCTGGAAGGCTCGGATTCAGATGCGGGGGCAGACTTCTGCTTTTCAGATGTTTTTGCGGCCATGGTCAAACTCTCCAATAGGTCAAAGTGATGGCATGAGTAATAGGTCTCGCATGGACCGAAGTCAATGGAGTGTTTCAAGTCGTAAGGCCCCCTTCTTCAAAACTCAAGAAAGTGAATTGACAGGTCGATACATGAGTATTATGATTATGTCACTTAACTTTAAGTTTTAAGAGAAAACAGCGCAGAAAATGGGTGAAACCAACACAATTGAGCCTCCCGACGTTGCCAAGGGAGAATCTCCCTTTGCAGATCTGGGTCTCGATCTGAAGGCCGAGAGCGAACGGTTGGAATCGGCGACAGCAGAGGAGCGGGTGGAATGGGGGATCCGGCACTTCAAGGATCAGATTGTTCTTTCATCAAGCTTCGGTGCACAGGCAGCTGTCAGCCTACACATGGCGGTTCAGGCCTGGGACGAAATCCCCGTCGTTCTGGTCGACACCGGCTATCTCTTCCCTGAGACCTACTCCTTCATTGAGCAGCTTAGGGAGCGTCTCCAGCTGAACCTGAAGATCTACTCGAATCCCATGACACCGGCCTATCAGGAAGCGGTCTATGGGAGACTTTGGGAACACGGGATCAAG
>CAZKNW010000486.1:0-3562 GCA_964554035.1 uncultured Verrucomicrobiota bacterium | reverse complement strand
GGCGGGGCTGAAGGTTCCGGCAGAAATGCAGGGGCATTCGCTGGTTCCGATCCTGCATGGGAAGAAGCCTTCGAACTGGCGCAAGGTGCACTATTACCACTACTACGAGTCAGGCGGGCATGGTGTTCCGCTTCACTTCGGTGTCACCGATGGTCGCTACAAGCTGATCCGCTTTCCTGAAAAGCATCTGGATGCCTGGGAGTTCTTTGATCTCAAGAAGGATCCTTCGGAGATGAAGAGCGTCTTCACGGATCCAGGCTACGCTGAAAAGGTCGAGATGATGAAAGGTCATCTGGTTCGGCTTCAGAAGGAACTCAAGGTGGAGGAGTAGGAAGGACCCAAATACCCAAGGACCCGGGCCTGTCCTGTGGCGCTTTGCTCGTGACAGGATTTGGACGAGGAGTGATTCTCCAAGCCATGAAATCTCCCCTGATGGCATTTATCCTGGCACTCATTCTGGCTCCGGCCCTCCTTTCCGCAGCCGACAAGAAAGAGGGCAAGACACCCGCGAAGCAAACTCCCTTCAAGCCCTTCTCTAAGCTTGCGGACTTTGAGACCAAGGGGAACTGGATGGAGGAGGAGGGCGGTGTCCTTCACCTCGTTCCACGCGAAGGTGAAAAGGGCTGGAAACGCTACGAATCGTATCTCTGGCTGCCGGGACAGTATGGCGATTTTGTCTGCCAATTTGAATTCAAGCTGGGGAAGGGCGGTAACTCAGGCTTCTACTTCCGCATCGCCGACAAGTCCGATGCGACGGAGCATGGATTTGAAGTCCAGCTGAAGGACGATCATGGAAAGGAGAAGCTGGGTCAGCACGATGTCGGCGGTGTCATCAAGACCTCCGGACCGAAGGTCAATGCCGTCAAGCCTGCAGGCGAATGGAATGCCATGACCGTGCGACTGAAGGGATCGAAGCTCTTCGTGAAACTCAATGACCAGGTCGTTCAGCAGATCGACATGGAAGAGGCAAAGCCAGCCGACAAACCACTCGTGGAAAAGGGATGGATCGCCATCCAGGACCATGGCCAGGAATTCTGGGTGCGCAACGTGCGGATCCGGAAGCTTTGAGGCAGACCTCACTAGTGAGGCTACAGCTGCAATTTCGATCTTCCTTTTAGGTTTATCATGAAATCCGTCTTTCTCATCCTGATCCTTGTTTTCGCCACGGCCCTTCAGGGCCAACGTGTATCTGATCAACAGCTTGATCGTCTGCTGAAGCGCTTTCCGGAAGCCGATGCCAATGGCGATGGCAAGTTGTCGATGGACGAGGCGCTGGAGTATCGGAAGAACCTCACCAGCACGGATGGAAAGGGCATGCGGCGGGCGGGTGGCACGTCCTTCGATGTGGATCCGGGTTGGGAGAAGGATGACTTTCCCAAGCATGCCGTCAGCTTGCGTTCTCCGGAGGAGATCAAGGCGCTTTACAAGGGTTCCTTTCCGGACTTGCCCAAGTCAGATGACGGCGTTCTGAGAATTGTCGGGACCGGTCACAGCTTCATGGCACCGGGCTACAAGACCCTTCCCTTGATCTGCGAGGCGGATGGTTTCACGCAGCCGCTCTTCACGCACACCGGAGGAGGCATGACCGGGAGTGCCCGTTACAAATGGGAACAGGAGAACGGGATCTTTCAGTTTGATCGCAAACCGACTCCCAAGCTGCTCGCCGCCATCTCAAACGCCGGTTGGGACGCGATGATGTGGGGACCCTATTTCAATGATCGGCCCGAATACTACAGCTGCTGGATCGACTTCTGCCTGAAGTATCAGCCGGACATGAAATTTTACCTATCCGATGCATGGATCCGGCTCTTTCCTCTGGGCGCGAATCCTCCCAAGTCTGAGGCGGCCTGCACTCCGGAAGTCCTGATGAAACTGGAGGCAGAGCACTACGCCGGATTCAAGCAGCTCGTCGATACTCTGAATGCAAAGTATCCGGGAAAGGTGTTCATCCTGCCCACATCCCGTGCCATGACCCTGGCGGCGGTTCATCAGGTGAAGGGCGAACTGCCCGGTGTGGAGGGGCTGCATCGCTTGATCAGTGGCAAGGAACGTTCCCTCTGGCGCGACAACCTGGGTCACATCGGGCCCGGATTTGACCGGCTCGAGGGCTACGTCTTCTATGCGACGCTCTACAAGAAGTCGCCTGAGTTGATTAAGGGCGAGATTGCCTTCCGCGACCAGAAGGCTGCCTTCCCAAGCGACGAACTGGACCGCATCTTTCGAAAGATCGCCTGGCAGGCCGTGATCGGGAATCCGCTGAGCGGTGTCGTGGATGCCAATGGCGACGGGATCGGAGACTGATTTCCTCCCGACATGGTGCTGGCGTTGTTCATCTATCGCTACGCTGTCGACCTGTTCCGTTCGCGTTGCGTTGAACTCCAGCATGGCGCCAATCCAAACGTAACCATGACGAGGCCGGAAGCGGGTTCGATGGCGTCCTCACTCCATCGCCGACAGTAAGTTGTCCAGCGACAGGCTGGCGAAGCTGGCGGCGTAGTCGCTCATGGCGTAGGGGATGATCAACTCGCGTCCATGGAGCAGGGCACCGCAGGTGTAAACGACGTTGGGGACATAGCCTTCGCGTTCGTTCTCGGTCGGGGCCAGGAAGGGTTCCCGCAACCTGCCGATCACGCGGGAAGGGTCTTTCAAATCGAGCAGGAACGCGCCGATGCAGTACTTCCGCATCGCGCCGACACCATGGCTCAACACCAGCCATCCAGCCTCGGTTTCCAGTGGCGACCCGCAGTTGCCCAGCTTGATGAATTCCCAAGGCTGCGCGGGCCTCAGCAACACCTTCGGGGTCTGCCAGAAATGGAGGTTGTCCGAGAACATGAGGAGGATGTTCTCATCATCCTGGCGCGAGATCATGGCGTAGCGTCCCCCGATCTTGCGCGGAAACAGGGCCATTCCCTTGTTCTGGACGGCGGGTCCGTTCAGGGTGCTGAACTTGAACTCGATGAAGTCCGACGTCTCGACCAGTTGGGGCAGCGTGATCTCTCCGTCGTAGGCGGTGTAGGTCGCGCAATAGTTGACGCTGCCGTCGTCCTCGTGAAAGCGGACAAAACGCGCGTCCTCTATGCCGTTGCTCTGACTCGCGGAGGAGGGAAACAGGACGCGCTGGGAAACCTCGCTTTTCTCATTGAAACGCACGACGTAGTTCGATTCGGCCAGGAGTAGCATGCTTCGCGCTGCCCGGTTCCTGGTCCCGCGGGACGAATCCGCCAGTTGGAGGGCCCGATCCAGAGCGTGCCGCAGGTCTGCAAGGGTGAACGTCCCGGGCAGCCCCTTCAAAATGGCTTCGCAGAAACGGGTGAGTTCGCCGGCTTCCGCCAGTTTTCGCCCGAAGAGAGCGTTCTCGTAGGCGACGTCGTGCAGGCGTTCCGGTTCTGTCGCGAATCGGGCCGGGGGGTCCATCGTGATGCGGTTGTGGGCGTTCACCGTTCCGGTCCGAAAGGTGACCGAGGAGATATGCCCTTCGCCGGTCGCCCGCAGACTCAGGATGAATCGCAGCGAACCTTTCGGAAGGGCGGTCTGGTCGGGATGGTGCACGATGGAGGGGTTG
>CAZKNW010000485.1:0-3580 GCA_964554035.1 uncultured Verrucomicrobiota bacterium | reverse complement strand
TGGAGTCCGTGGATGACCAGGGCTCCGAGAAGGACGGCCTCCACGACGCTGCCGGGCAGCCCCATGGAGATGAGCGGAATCAGGGCGCCTCCGATGGTGGCGTTGTTGGCGGCTTCCGCCGCGACGATGCCTTCCTCGTGGCCTGTCCCGAACTTCTCGGGTTCGGGGGAGCTGTTGCGGGCGACGGCATAGGCGGTGACGGAACCGATGTTGGCGCCTATCCCGGGGAGGATGCCGATCCAGGTGCCGATCACGGAGGAGCGAAGCAGGTTGATCGCGCTTTTCTTCAGGTCGCCCAGGCTCATCCATGCGGATGAGGACTTCAGCTCGATGGACCTTGGAACGGGTGTGTCCTTGATGATCTCGGAAAGGATCTGGTTTACAGCAAAGAGACCTATGAGGACCGGGAGCAACTGGAATCCGTCATTGAGCTCCGTGAAGCCAAAGGTCAAGCGGGGTTGGCCTGTGGCGGCGACGATGCCTGGCATGGAGATGAAGATGCCCAGAAAGCCTGCGAGCAGGGATCGTGAAAGGGATTTTCCACCGATGCTGGCAATCAGGACCAGTGCCATCATGACCAGGGAAAAATATTCGAAGGGTCCGAACCGGGTCGACAGCTGTGCGATGGGAGCGGCAAGCATCACGAGGAAGAACCAGGAGATGAGCCCGCCGACAAAGGAGGACATCACGCCGAGTGCCAGGGCGCGCTCAGGCTTGCCCTGTTGGGCCATGGGGTAGCCATCCAGAGTGGTCACCATGGAGGCGGGTGTTCCCGGCATGCGCAGCAAGGTCGCCGTGATCATCCCCCCGCTGACGGCCCCGACGTAGATGCTGATGAGCAAGGTCATCGCGTGTTGGGCGTCTGCTCCGTAGGTGAGGGGAAGGGTGAGCGCGATGAGCATGGTGCCGGTCAGTCCGGGCACGGCTCCCACGAAAATACCAAGAAAGGTTCCGAGAAAGACCGCCCCCAAGCCCATCGGGGTGAAAAGGTGGGTCAGTGATTGTTGCAGTGCTTCCATTCTGCCTGGTTCGGAACGCCCGAGGTTTTACCGGGAAAAGGAAGGCAGGGGAAGTATTCACCACAGAGTTCGCAGAGAACCAGAGAGATCTTGATCTAGGTTCTCTCTGCCTACCTTTGTGGACTCTGTGGCTTGAGCGCTTATTCCGACCTCAGAACCACATCGCCTTCGAAAGAGGCGTTGGGATCGAGCTTCTGCTTTCCAATGACCTCCAGGGAGTCGCACTTGAGGAGCGACGGGACGCCGTCTGCGATGGCTTCCTCAAGCTGGTCGACGAGCTTGTAGTGGTCGGGGTCGAGCTTGATGAGGGGAGGAATGCCCTTGCGGTCGGGATGGAGCTTGAGCAGGAAGTCGTCGGTGACCTGGTAGACATCGGACCGGAGCGCGAGTAGGTCGGCCGTCGTCTTGACCGGAGCAAAACGAGAGCGGGGGACCTCGACGGCGATGGCGCCTTCAAAACAGGAGATGGCGGCACCCATCGCGGTTTCCAGCTGGATGACCTTCGGGGAGTTCTTGTCCCGAGGATCGACCGTCTTCTGGTTGCAAATCACGGCAAGTGGAAGGAAGCCCCCATTCAGGTCGAGTGCCTTCTTCAGATGTTCGAGGTTGATCCAGAGATTGTTGGTGTTGAAAAAGCGGTGGGTTCCGATGTCCTGGAACTTCTCCGCATCCTCATCAGGACATTGTGCTGATTCACGGAGAAGCAGCCCGCCAGTCGAGGCATCGACAGCGAGGTGTCCGCCCTTGCGATCGGCAGTGGTCCTGCGCGTGACCTCCATCATGAAAGGTGCGCCCGAGTTGGCGAAGTGGGCCAGGAGCCTTGGATCGAGGGTGGCTCCGAGATTGTCCGAGTTGGAAACGAACATGTAGCGGACACCTGCATCAAGAAGTTCGTCCAGTTTACCGGATGCGAGGATGGAGGGATAAAGGTCGCCATGGCCCGGTGGGCACCATTCGAGCTCCGGGTTGGCCTCCCATGAAACCGGTTCCAGGGTTCCCGCATCCAGCTTTGGGGCCTGGCTCTGGACAAACTCAAGACCCTTGGGTTCTCCGAGTTCGGGATACTTTCCCAGGAAGTCCAGCGTGTCCTCGCTGGTGGAGAAGCTGTTCATAAGGAGGAAACGAAGCGGCATTCCGGACTGTTTCCTCTGATGCAGGATCTGTTGGGCGGTCAGGTCTAGGAAGTTCATTCCGTCCCGGACTTCCAACAGCGACTTGGCCTTCTGGAGTCCCATGCCGGTTCCGAGGCCGCCATTGAGCTTCAGGATCACCGTTGCCTCGAGTAGGGGCGCCTGCTGGGTCGCCTCGGCTTCGGGCAGTCCTTCGAGGGCAGGGAGGGACTCGACGGGGTGGATGTCGCCCTCAGGGATCATCATCTCTGCACCACTCGATAGGAGCTCCGCATTGCGTTCAAAGGCACGGATGGCGACTTCACTGACTCCGGCCTCTTCCATCTTTTCTCTGATCAGACTCACGGTCCTGACCGTCCAAAGAGATGCCGGAAAGGTCAACGGATTTCAGGATACGGTTTTATGGCGATCCGCCGATGCCGTGGATGGCGAGATTTACGCCAACCAGTTTGCCACTTCGGAAAGCGATTCCACTGGCTGGTCGTCCATGGGCCAGTATTCCAGTCCGACGTAACCCTCGTAGTCCGTCTGCTGGATGGCCTTGAAGATCTCGGGGTAGTTGATCTCGCCACGTTGAAGCTCGTGGCGGCCCGGATTGCCGGCTGCGTGGAAGTGGCCAATCTTGTCTATGTTGGCGGTGATGTTGTGGATGAGGTGGCCCTCGCTGATCTGTTGGTGGTAGATGTCGAACACAACCTTCACCTTGGAGCTGGCGACTTGATCAATGATCTCGAAGGCCTCGTCGCTTCTCACGAGGTAATAGCCCTTGTGGTCCACCTGGTCGTTCAGGGGTTCGATCACAAGGGTGACGTTTCCGGCTTCCAGCATGGGTGCTGCGAGTTTCAGTCCGTCGACCAGACATTGGTGTTGTTCTTCACGTGAAACGCCGGGGCGGAAATCCCCTACCTGTGAGATGAGGGTCTTGGTTCCCAGCTTGTTTGCGGCGGCGATGGATTCTTCAAGCCCCTTGAGATAGTCGTCGCGGGTGGAGGGATCGACGAGGCTGATGAATTTGGTGCAGCAGGCGGAGAGGGCCAGTTCGTTCTGGAAGCGCGCAGCCTCGAGTGCATCCAGGTCCCGGTCCCACCATCCCCAGAACTCGATCGCGTTGATGCCTGCGTTCTTGACGGTGGCGCAGGCCTCGGTGACGGGCTTGCCTTCGAAGACGGCGTCAATGCAAACGGAGGGAATCAGTTTCTGGCTCATGCTGGGCTGATTGGCTTTCTTTCTGGATGGGTGTTGCCTGGTTCCTCAGGCGGATTGTTTCCTCGATCAGGAACGGAATGTCCATGAAGGGGGAATCGCCCTTGTCCTGCCAGCGAATTTTTCCGGAAGCATCGACAAACAGCGTTGCGTGCAGGGGGAGTTTCTCGAAATGATCGTAGGCGTGGATGGTCTTGAAGGAGTCTTCCTTGGTGTCGCAGGCGAAGC
>CAZKNW010000484.1:0-3592 GCA_964554035.1 uncultured Verrucomicrobiota bacterium | reverse complement strand
AAACTTATGAGGATTTCGCCTTTGCGCGTCAATGGCAAATAGGCTGGGCCTCATGAAAAGAGAGGATCAGACGAAGCAATACGTCGGGGGAAACAGGTCCACATCAACCCTTGATTGGTGCATCAACCGGCTCATAAACACCCATGCCGTCCTCTGAACCAGATGCCGGGACCTTTTCTTCCTCAACCTGTCCCAGACCCAGTCCGGGAAGCAAAAAGGTGGCGGGAGATACCGAGTGACTACCGGAGAATCCACCGCATCCCGCCCCTAATAGGGCGATGCAGCACAACATCATCCATCCGGCCTGTCTTGAATATTTACGCACCGGGCAAGTATATTCTGTTACACGTTCACGGCAAACACGAAATGCCCGCCTCTAGACACATCCGGATCAAACACGCTTTTCCCAAGGGAGTTGCGTTTATCTTCGCATGGATGGTCTCCGTGGCGGCCATGGCGGGCAGCTTCGATCTGACACCTCCTCCTTCCGACAAGGAAACGGCAAGGCATCGCTATGAGGAGGCTGCAACCGCCCATGCCGACGACAGGGACTCAGCCGCCAAGGCGGTCCACCTGGCCAGGACCGCGTTCGACCTGGGTGAGTTCATCACCGACAAGTCAGAAAAGGCCGACGTGGCCGAGATCGGGATTGCAGCGGCACATCGAGCCATTGATTTGAAGCATGATACTGCGGAGGCACGCTTCTACCTCGGGATGAACAACGGACAACTGGCCCGCACCCGCACCTTGGGAGCCCTCTCTTTGGTGAAGCACATCGAGTCCAACCTCGAGAAGGCGATCGAGATCGATGCGAAATTCCAGAACGCCTGTCCGCACCTCTATCTGGCCATCCTCTACAAGAATGCGCCCGGGTGGCCCGCCAGCGTCGGCAACAAGAAGAAATCACGTGCGAATTTCGAGAAAGCAGTCCAACTTGCCCCCCTGTTTCCCTACAACCGCATCCGCCATGTGGAGGCCCTCATCGAGTGGAAGGACGAGAAGGAGGCAAGAAAGGCACTGAAGGACCTGAAGGGAATCCTGCCCAAGGCGCGCGAGCGCTACGAGGGCCCCGGGTGGTCGCACCTTTGGAAGGAATGGACGAATCGAATCGAAATCATCGAAAGGGAACTTTCGGAACGTTGATCCGGATGCCCGATTGGGTGTCTGCGATCCTGATGTCGGTGGTCATCCTCACTGGCTGCCAGACTTCAAAGGAATCTTCTCCTGCCGATCCCGGCGCCTCACTCACCGACCTCCCGACCCCGGAACAAGCCACCGCCTGGTCGCAGGAGGGCAAGCTGGAGGCCACTCCCGAGAATGCGCCACCCACCGGGCAACGCGCCATCCGCGGAAGAGTCGTGTATGTTGAGACCCGTCTAAAGTTTGTGATTGTCGACTTCGGCGTTGCCCTCCGCCCGGAACCGGGCCAATCCCTGCCCTTCTACCGAGACGGGGAAAAGGCCGGCACCATCCGCTTCACGACCCAGCCCAACCAGTTCATCGGTTCCAAGGTGGTGGGCGACGTCGTGGATGGCACTGCCCAGCAGGGAGACCAGATCTACCACGTTGATGAATCCTGATCCCAAGGCATGACGCAGGACGAAACATGCTGCCTCATCATGGTCACCGCACCCAAACGGGAGGTGGCAACGGACATTGCGGAGAAGGCCCTTTCAGGGAAGCTGGCAGCCTGTGTGCAGCTCGTCCCGGGCCTGGAGTCCCACTATTGGTGGGAGGGAAAGGTGCAATGCGACGAGGAGATCCTTCTCCTTTTCAAGACAAGGAAGGAACTCACCACAGATCTCCACAAGCTGGTCGTCCAGCTTCACCCTTACGACACACCCGAGTTCGTCGAACTCCCCATCACCGGAGGCAGCCAGCCCTACCTCGACTGGATCAAGTCCTCGACAACGAAGAACCAGCAAGATGAATCCTGACTCCACCACCCATCGCAGAGACTTTCTAAAGACCACCGCCCTCACCTCGATTGCCCTGGCCGGAGGTCATCTCCAGGCCGCAGCACCTCGGATCAAGATCGGGCAGATCGGGACCAAGCACGCCCACGCCAGCGGGAAGATCGCCTCGATCCGCAAGCTCTCCGACACCTATGAGGTGAGCGGCATGGTGGAAGAGGACCCGTCCGCCCGCGACAAGGCCACGAACAACAAGTCCTACGAAGGCCTCAGGTGGATGACAGAGAAACAGCTTCTGGCCACCCCCGGACTTCAGGCCGTCGCGGTGGAAACGGACATTCCCGATCTCGTGCCAACCGGCATCCGTTGCGTGGAACGTGGGCTGCACATCCACCTCGACAAGCCGGCCGGTGACAATCTCAAGGACTGCCATCGGCTCCACGACGCCGCCAAGGCCAATGGTGTCACCGTGCAGATGGGCTACATGCTGCGCTACAACCCCGGCTTCGAATTCCTCTTCGATGTCCTGAAGAAGGGATGGCTGGGTCCGATCCGTGAAGTGCATGGCAACATGGGAAAATTTTCTCCAGACGACAGCCGGAAACACATGGCCCGCTACGACGGCGGTGGCATCTTTGAACTGGCCTGCCACGTGATCGACAGCCTGGTCACGGTCCTTGGAAAGCCCGATCGGATCATCCCCATCAACAAGCGCACCTACTCGCAGAAGGATTCCTTTGCCGACAACCAGCTGGCCATCTTCGAGTATGAAGGAGCCATCGCCACGATTGGCTGTAACCACATCGACCGCATGGGAGGCCCCAACCGCAGCTTCACGGTGGTGGGAGAGGATGGAACCCTGGAGATCAAGCCACTGGAGGCACCCAAGGTGCGGCTCGGCCTCTCCAAGGCGGTGGACGGATTCAAACGCGGCTTTCAGGATGTCCCCATGCGGAAGGCAACCGGACGCTACGACGATGAATTCCGCGACCTCGCGAAGATCATCCGCGGCGAAAAGAAACTCGCCTGGTCCCACGAGCACGACCTCATCGTCCAGGAATGCGTCCTCAAGGCGAGCGGGATGTGATGGGTAGGGACCGCCGCTCCGCGCGGTCTTCGGTGTAATAGGAGATCCTTGTGTCTCCCCTTCAGGGCTTATTCCCTTTCTACGCCTGACACCGGTGGCTTACGCACACCGGCTAACATCTTTCGATCCTCCGGATCTGCTCATCAAGGCCTGGAAGGCCGACATAGGTTAGCCGGTGTGCGTAAGCCACCGGTCACTTCATTCCCAAAACACGAAGAGCTCCGGAGGAGCGATACCCTCACCCCTCGATCTCACCCTTCACTTCGTTGAGGATTCCTTCATCCATCTCGACCAGGTTTCCTTTCTCCGGGAACTGACCACCGGTCACATCGGCAATGTATTCCGAGAACGCGGCGATGCGTTCCTTCTGGAGGCGTCGGTTCTCCTCAAGGAAATTTCGGTAAGCCTTGGCATGACGTGGAAGCCGATCGTCGTAGTCGCCAAGGATGTCATCGGAAAACAGGAACTGCGTGTCACAACCACTTCCTGAACCCAATGACATCATCAGCATGGTGGTCCTGGAACTGAGATAGCTGGCCAATTTATGCGGCACACACTCCAGCTCAGCGGCATAGGCTCCGGCGGACTCCAA
>CAZKNW010000483.1:0-3603 GCA_964554035.1 uncultured Verrucomicrobiota bacterium | reverse complement strand
TCGTGAAGAGTGTTCACCTGAAGGACATGGGCGTCCAGGAATGTGATGAGGGCTTTCTGTTGGCTGAGGTTCCCTTGGGGCGGGGATTCCTGAACCTTCCCCGCATGATCAGCATTGTCCAAAAGGCCAATCCGCGGGCGGTGTTTCACCTTGAGATGATCTCTAGGGATCCCCTGACGGTTCCCTGTCTGAGTCCGCGTTATTGGGCTTCATCACCGGGGGTGGAGGCAAGAAGACTTGCGGCCACGCTGGCGACGGTACGTAGACACCAGGAGTGGCGGAACCTTCCCAAGGTGTCCTCGATGAGCGATGCGGAAGCCCTTGCCTTTGAGGATCAAAACATTCGACAGTCCTTCGATTACTCACGAACCCACCTAGGCTTTTTCTAATTCCAAATCATGTCAGAAACATCATTACCCGGTATCAAACTCTTTGACCTCAAGGGCCGTTCTGTGGTCGTCACCGGAGGATCCAAG
Organism: uncultured Verrucomicrobiota bacterium; assembly: GCA_964554035.1. Taxonomy (GTDB): domain Bacteria; phylum Verrucomicrobiota; class Verrucomicrobiia; order Limisphaerales; family CAZKNW01; genus CAZKNW01. The sequence continues at coordinate 3,127 of CAZKNW010000483.1, read as the reverse complement.
GGACTCGGTCAGGCCATGGCGGCAGGGCTCGCTTCGGCGGGGGCGGACGTCATGCTTGTAAGTCGTCATGGTGCGGAGGCCGAGGCCGCGGCTTCATTGATCGCGGAGGAATATGGCGTAAAGGGGATCGGATTTCAGGCGGACGTCACCGTGCAGGCCGAGGCCGAGGCCATGGCGACGAAGGCCATGGAGGCATTTGGCAGGATCGACGTCCTGATCAACAGTGCCGGGATCAACATCCGGGGACCGATTTCAGACCTCTCCCTTGATGAATTTCAGCAGGTCCAGAAGATCAATGTCGAGGGGACATGGCTTTGCTGCAAGGCGGTGATTCCGCATATGAAGGAGGCTGGCAGGGGCAGCATCATTAACCTCGGGAGTACCCTGGGACTGGTGGGTGTGGCGGCCCGCACTCCTTATGCTTCCAGCAAGGGTGCGGTCGTGCAGATGACCCGCGCACTTTCGCTGGAGATGGCCCCCTTTGGAATCAATGTTAATGCCATCTGCCCGGGGCCCTTCCTGACCGAAATGAACCTGCCCATCGCGGATACCGAGGACGGCAAGAAGTTCATTGTTGGAGCCACCGCCCTTGAGCGTTGGGGAGAATTGAAGGAAATACAGGGAGCCGCCTTGTTGCTGGCCTCGGATGCCGGGCGCTACATGGTTGGCAGCATGTTGACCGTGGACGGTGGGTGGACCGCCCGCTGAGATAGGGCTCAAGTTTTCTGGGAGACCGGACGATAAGTTGGCCGAAATCCGGGAAATGTCTCTCGCTCATCCTAGGTCATGAAATCCTCGGCTCCGCCAGATCCGCCCAAAGGCTCCGATCGGAAAACTTCTTCCGAGATGGAGTCATGGATGGATAGGGGAGGGCGTGCCATCCTGATCCTGGTGTTGATTGGGAGCTTTCTGGTCGGGATCTCTTCGATGGTCGGGATTTCCCTCTATCGGAATCAGATGGAGAATCTGGATGCCGTGGTCATGCAGCGGGCCAAGAGAGTTGAAAATCGGGTGGGTGCGGATCTCAAGCGCAAGGTCCTTGCTCTTCAGCGCCAAGCGGAGCGACAGGCGGATGGGGAGCAGACCCAGTTGCACACGGCCTGGGAGAGGGATGCACGGAACTATCTCAGGGACTTTCTTGCCTACCGATCCATCTGCAGGCTGGATCGCTACGGGAAGCTTCTCCAGGAAGTGCGTGCTGTGGAGAAAGAAGTGAATGGTGCTCCCATCCCAAGTGTGGATTCCCTGATCGATGAGAAGATTCTTCTTCGCGCAAGCCGGACCAGTGATGCCTTTTTCGTACCTTTTGCTCCAGGAACTGACGCCGGGAACACGGGGCTTGTTGTTGCCCCTGTCCAGGGTGCCGAAGGCTTTCAGGGTGTCATTGCTGCCGACGTGGATGTGCCCAAGTTCTTTGAAGTCAACCTGGGTAGTGATGAACTCGAAGGGATTAATGTGACGATCCTTCATGAAGGGCGAACCTTCTTTGAAGAGAAGCAGTCGGGCGGCTTGAACAGCAGGACGGTTGAGTTGGAGGGCAGCCGGGGAGACTCAGACTGGCTTTTTCAAGTGGTGCCGACCTTCTCACTCGTGAAGAGACATTCCAATGCGTCTCCCTTCCTCGTGACGCTGGCGGGCATGGTGCTTTCCTTCGGCTTTCCATGGATGCTTTGGCTGATTCGCCAGACGGCACGATCCAGGCATGAACTGGAGGTCCTCAATGAGGTCCTAGAGGACCGGGTCAGGGCAAGGACTGAACAGGTTGAGCGGAATGAAAAGAGGTTCAAACAGATGACGGAATCCCTTCCGCAGCTTGTATGGACCTGTCTTCCCACAGGTAAGTGTGACTATCTGAGTCCACAGTGGGTCAGATACACCGGTATTCCTGAAGCAACGCAACTTGACTATGGCTGGTTGGAACAGCTGCATCCGGATGACAAGGACCGGGTGAGTAGGGAATGGGCGGAAGCTTCGAAAGAAGGGAAACTCTTCAGTATAGAATTCAGGATTCGACGACATGACGGCCAGTTCCGCTGGTTCAAGACCCTTGCTCTTCCCGTCTATGACAATCGTGGGCAGATTGAAAAATGGTTTGGCACGAACACGGATATTGAGGACCTGCGTGAGACGAGGAGTGCCCTTCAGAAGCTGAATGAGGATCTTGAGACAGTGGTTTCAGAACGATCTAAACGCCTGGAATGGCTGTCCAGGAGGCTGCAGCTTGCGCTGGATTCCGGCGGGATGGGCGTTTGGGACTGGAATATCACCAAGAACCATCTGGAGTGGGATGAAACCATGTATCGACTCTATGGTATCCGCTCAGGCGACTACCCTGATGCGTATGAGGCGTGGTCAAACCTGGTGCATCCGGAGGACCTTGAGCAGGTCAATGAAGCGGTTGAGAAGGCACTCAGTGGAGAGGGCGAATTCGATGTGAAGTTTCGAATCGTCAGACCTGACGGTGAAACGATAAACATGAGGGGGCGAGGCGTTGTGACCCGGGATGCAGAAGGCAATGCCACGAGAATGTTGGGTGTCAACTGGGACAATAGTGAGCAGATTCATGCCTGATCGGAGCTGCCTGTTGCCTCGAAGCCTTTGATTGGTGGTATGAGGATTGTGGCCTGCACGGCCGGGGCATCGTGGGGCTAATCTACTACGATCTCTTTCAGGACATTCTTGAGAGGCTTCTCAACGGGATGGTGGAGAGGATGCCTGAGGATTCATTTGAACGGGAAGATGGTTCCGTGTTGAGGGTCCAGCGGGACCGACAACATTTTAAACATCATTTGCCCGTTCGGTTGCCATATTCATTGAGTCCTCTTTCGTCCTGCCCCTCCTCCATCCCAAGGGTCGAATAAGCCTCCCCAAGGAAGTGAATCGATCCTGTGATCCCAATGTGGCCTTCCTCCTCGAGACCCTTCAAGGCGGAGTTGATGTCAGGGAGAACCTCCACATGCAGTGTGCGGTCATTCGCCAAGAGCAGGTCGCGCAGTTCCTCCGGATTGGCTGAGCGGCTGCTTTGAACACCAATGACGCAGATCTTCCGTGCGATGGTTGCCAGACTCGCGCACATGGCCGCCGTTTCCTTGTCTCCAAGCATGCCAATGATCAGGGCGATATCTCG
>CAZKNW010000482.1:0-3605 GCA_964554035.1 uncultured Verrucomicrobiota bacterium | reverse complement strand
CATTCGCTCCAGAAGGTGGTGTTCCACGGGCGTATCGAGGTGGAGACGGATGGGTCCATCGCTGTGGAGGTGCCGTTGAAACCGGACACCGACAACAACCACATGCAGACCCGCATGGCGCGCAAGCTTCCCAACGGAAATTACATCGTCCCGCATCTGCTCGCCTTTGCCGTGAAGGAGTATGAGCCGGACGGAAAGGTCGTGCGTGTCATCAGGACAGACCTACCGCAGTTTGGGGGAAAGGACGTCCACACCTGGCCTTTCACGGCGATCCTGCTTCCCAACGGGAACTTCCACGTGAACCTCACCCATGGCAACCAGGTGGCTGAGTTCACCCCGGAGGGCAAGGTCGTCTGGCACCTGACCAACAAGGACGTGGGAGATCGCCTTGCGGACCCTTGTGGAGGGCAGCGACTCCCCAACGGCAACTCAGTCATCTGCAGCTACGGACAAAGGAAGCCGGACATGGCCAAGATCCTCGAGGTGACGCCCGACAAGAAGGTCGTCTGGGAATACAAGAATCCCGGACTGAGAGGCATCCACGAAATCCATGTCCTCACCACCAATGGAGAGGATCTGGGCAAACCGTTGAAGTAGGAGGCGAACAAGTCCTTGAAAGCCTTCCCTTTCCGGCCGGTACTTATTTCTTTGGGGCCGTTGCCTTGAACTTTTCCATCAGGGCTCTCATTTCCGTAGAGAGCTTCTTGTAGTCGTCGCTCTTGCGGTCGACCTTCTCCCGCTTGGCCTTGATGTCCCTGATCTGTGCCGCCAGTTGCTGTCGCTCTGACAGTTCCTTGGCTGCCACCGTTTTTCCGGGAATCACGTCGTTCCAATCATCGGTGCGGAAGATGGAGGTCGGGAGTCCCTCGCTGTTGACCAGGTTGGCACCGGTTGGGTTGGAGGCCCAGGCGTAGCGGACAGCCACGGGCTTCTTCACTTCCGGGCTGCTGACCCTGACGGTGTTCTTGCCCGCGATCTCCGCATCGGCCCAGTGCCATTTTTTGTCGTTACCGGCGATTTCAAAGCGTTGCAGCTTCTTTCCATCGCGTGACTTCAGTCCGCTTCCGACGGCATTGAAGGTGACCTCGATGGAATTGCCGGTCTTCTTGAAATCCTTGTAGAGCGGACCGGAGTGGACGATGTCCTTGTCGTAGGTCTTGGCCAGGGCCCAGTAGGCGAGACGGTATCCAACGTCCTTCTTGTTCTTGGGATGGATATCCTTCTCTTCGCCGATGTCATTGATGATGGCCATGCCGGTCTTGGGCGTGGTGTCGAGGATCAGGCGCTGGCGATCCTGAAGCAGGGCCCACCAGTCGGCGATGCCGGGTTCGGTCGTGGGTGCACGGAAGTTGGCCAACTGGACAAAGATGAAGTCAAACTGGCGGTTCCAGCGCGTGCGCCAGTCGTTGATCAGGAGGGGAAGGGTCTGGTCGTAGGGAACGCGGCCTTCCTTGGCATTGCCTTCACCCTGATACCAGATGGCTCCCTGGATCGTGTAGCCGATAAAGGGGTTGATCATCGAGTTGAAAAGCACGCCAGGCTCACCTTCAGTGTCCAAGGGGCGCTTGGGTGTGGCAGGCTTCCTTGGGGAACGACCGCGTTTGTCGGCAGGCTTGGCCTTCCATGCAGCGACGTTTTCCTTCCATTGCTCCAGCTTCTTCTCATGGGCGGCGAGGGCCTTCTCGTGATCGTAAACCTTGTCCTTGGCGACGGTGGCCTCCACCCAGTCCCGCGTCCCGGGAAGGGTCATCAGGGCCTCGCGACTGGTGAAGGTCTCCACCGGTTTGCCACCCCATGCGGATTTGATCACGCCGATCGGAATCCCGAGTTCCTCGTGCAGTTTCTTGGCAAAGAAGAAGGCGACAGCGGAATAGCCAAAACAGCTCTTGGGAGTCGTGATCTCCCACTGGCCTGCGATGTCATACTGCGGCTCGATGGCGGTTACGGTGGGGGCATTGAACATTCTGATGCCGGGGTAGTTGGCTGCGGCGACGATGTCGGCGTAGTCGGGGAGTCGGTTCATGCTGACGACCATGTTGGACTGCCCGGAGGCGAACCAGACCTCGCCGACGAGGACGTCCTTGATGGTGTGCTTGTCATCGCCAGCGGTGATCAGGATATCGGAACCCTTGCTGTCGGCCTTGCCGATCTTGATCCGCGTTCCCCATTTCCCCTCCTTGTTGGCCTTGGCGGTGGCTGTGAGTCCCTTGAAATGGACGGTGACAAGGGTTCCGGGATCGGCCTTTCCCCAGATTGTCGCATGGTCATTCCGCTGCAGGACCATGTGGTCGCTGAAGAAACTGGGTAGGGACAGTTCGGCCATCGCGCCGAACGACGAAAACAAGGCAACAGCCAGTGCCAGGGAAAACGGGAGCTTCATTGCCTTGGTTATGGCTGAAGCTCCCCAAATGTCACTGTTGAAAATGAAGAATCAGTCCTTCGCCGTAGGGGGAGCCTGCAGTTGCTTCTGATGCTCGTTCAGGATGTCGACGATCTGCTGGAAGCGGCGCTCGGCGCGGCGTTCGGAGATGCCGATCAGGGTGGCTGAGCAGACGACCGCGATCAGCATGGTTGTCGCATGGAGATCGGTGATGATTTCCAGTGCGATGAAGCCACCAAGGAACATGAGGAGGAAGGGTAGATACTCGCGAATTCGAAAAGCGGTGTTCCTCTCCTCGGCGAGTTTCATGATGGCCTGAAGGTGGGGAGGAACGTTCTGGGCGTTGGCGTCTGGATTCATGGAGGACTTATAGACCATTCGGAATCTGAATGGCCACCAGAATCGGAGGGGCTGGCCGTCAAGAATCAAGACCTGACCCAACAGCGTCAGAGATGGATTGGAATTCCTTGTTTCGTAGCAGTTCGGTCAGTCCGTTCGCGATTATCTTTGCGATCCCTGGCCCCTCGTAGATCAGTGATGTGTAGATCTGGATGAGTGAGGCGCCGAGTTGGATCTTCTCCAGGGCGTCGTCGGCATTGAAGACGCCACCTGAGGCTATGATGTGAAACCGATCCTTTGGGAGCATGGGGTAAAGGGTCCCGATACATTGGTTGATCAGGGCGCTCACGGGTTTTCCTGAAACGGCGCCGGGGCGGTTGGCGAGACTGTCGCGGGTGCAGGTGAGGGTCAGGGTGTCGGGCTTGCCGGGTGGCAGGTTGAAGCTGAAGCCGCGGACCCATTCGTAAGGCAAGCAGATCCCGAGGACCTTTTCCAGCCACCTGGGTTCGGGATTGGGTGAGAGCTTCAGGAAGACCGGGTGCTTGAGTGTAATGTCTGCAAGGCTTTCGAGAAGGAGTCGGATGTTCTCCGGTTCTGCGAAAAAGTCCTTTCCCCCTTCTGCATTGGGGCAGCTGAGGTTCAGCATGAGATAGTCGGCATGCTCGTGAACCAGTCGGACGGAGGTGGCGTAGTCCTGAAGGATCTCATCTGCATTCGAGGGAGCTGCCCCTGAGCCGTCGTTGGTCTTGACGATGTTGACGCCCAGTGGGTTCCGAGAGTGATGCGCCTTCAGGCGCTTGGCGATGACTTCGGCCCCGTCGTTGGGGAGTCCGTAGTTCACGATGGTGGCCTGCTCGGAGGGGAGACGGAAGAGTCTTGGCTTGGG
>CAZKNW010000481.1:0-3610 GCA_964554035.1 uncultured Verrucomicrobiota bacterium | reverse complement strand
TCGAATGTCATCACTGAAGGAAGGAGCACCGAAGTCCCGTTCTATCTCGGTTTGCGCGGATGAGGGTCTGGGCGCCCTGGGTTCCAACCCTCGGCAACCGCGACTGCTGGCAGGCCCGCAGATCCGCGCGGGCCTCTGCTTCAGAGAGCCAACCGAAATCTCCACTTTAGTAAACGGCAGGGAACCTCAGGCTCTCACGGGGCGATTGCCCTTCCAGTTGTGCTTTCCAAAGCCCAGCCCAGCCCTCATCCTCCCAAAATCACCTTTTTGAAGTCATGAACATGCATCGTTTTCTTTCCGTGGCGCTCCTCGCGCTCTCCATCCTATCAACCCAGGCCGAGGAATTTGAACTCCGCACCTACCGCAAGGTGGGCGATGTGGAACTCAGCCTCCGCCTTTACAAACCCGAGGGATGGAAGGCTACCGACCAGCGTCCCGCTGCCATCTTCTTCTTCGGTGGAGGATGGAGGAATGGCAACCCCAAGCAATTCCACCAGCACTGCCTCCACCTGGCAGGGAAAGGCTTCGTCGCGATGTCGGCCGACTACCGGGTGAAGTCCCGTCACAACACCATGCCCTGGGACAGCACCGAGGACGCACTGGCGGCCGTCAAATGGGTGCACACGCATGCCGGGGAACTGGGCATCGATCCCAAGCGGGTGGCAGCAGGTGGCGGCTCCGCAGGTGGGCATCTTGCCGCAGCCACCGCAACGCTTGGCAAGGGCAAGGAAATCCCTGAAGCACTGATCCTGTTCAATCCAGCCCTCAACCTTCTCTACAAGGAGCTCCCTGAAAAAATCGAAGCGGACCGCGCCAAGCTGAAGGACATCTCCCCCTTCCATCACATTGCCAAGAACCTGCCTCCCTCCGTGATCTTCCACGGTGACAAGGATACGTCGGTTCCCTACCCCTCGATTGTTGAATTCGTTGAAAAGGCTGAAAAGCTTGGCGCAAAGAAGCCCCTGCTCCACACCTATGAAGGACGCCCACACACCTTCTTCAACTACGGCAAAAACGACAACAAGGACTACGAGGATACCATTGTGAAGATGGATGCCTTTCTGGTGGAGCTGGGTTGGTTGAAGGAGTAGGAGCATCTCCCGCAGAGGAGCGGAGGCGCGGCGATTGAATTCCAAAGAATCTTTCCCGAAGATTCAAAAAAGCCACAGATTGAAGAGTGTTTTCAAACGCGACTCAATCGCGATCTTGCTCTGCCGAGTTCGGGCAGCACTCATATGCCTGTCAGTCATTTTCCTGTCTTCGACAGCTGGGGCCAGGAATCAGAACTCATACTGAAAACCATAGGTAGCTCGATTGCGTCCCATGGGCGCTCCTTTTAGAATCCGGGCCAGTCGCCGCTGATGATCCGGACCCTTCGTTTTTCCAGTTCGAGATCATCCAGGCTGAAGTCGACGCCCTCGACGATCTTCTCGATGAAGGGGGTGAACCAGTCGATCTCGCCGCGAAACCCGGGATGAAAGAACTCTCGAAGGTCGTTGAGTATCCTGTCCACGGAAACGGGATGGGTACCGCCATGCGTGCCTCCCATACCGAAGGGGTATTCCAGGTTGGATGGACAGAAGACGAAGCCCTCCCCCTTGGTCAGGAAAAGGATGATGTAATCAATTCCCTGTTCCTTGGCCTCCTTATGCCAGGTAGGCCACTTCCTTGTTTGGGGATGGATTCTCTGCATGGGACCGGACCGACTAGATCAGACCGGCGTAATCCGCTTCAAGCCTATCCGAGGAAAGGCCATCCAGGAGATCCGTGAAGCAAAGCCAGGCACTCAGGCTATGTAGGTTCGCGAACTGGGGTGGCACAAAGCGCGGCGGATCGAGGATCTTCTCAGCCAGCAACTGGCGCATCGTCGGCAGGTCCTCCAGGACCGTCTTGCCGGAGAACAGCAACTGGATCGTATCCAGCTTCCCTGCCCGGACCGCAAACCTGAGGAAGTTGTAGAGCAGGATGAATCCCTTGGTGTAGCTGATGTCCTTCGGGAATGGGAGTCCATTGGGAACACTGCCCCGGAAGACCCTCATGGAAACAACGTAGGCTTCCTTCTCACTCATTCCCACGCCACGGCAGAATTCAAAGACCTGAAGGAAGTCCGCCCCCTTCTCCACCATTTCCACCGCATGAATCCGATACGCCAGTCGGCGCAGACGGTTGGGATGGGACACCATGGCGATCACCTCCATCAGCACAGCCAATCCCTCCTGCGTCACCGTGGAAGATGGCGGACCCTTGCTGAGGAAACGGCAGATGCGTTGGTTTGCCCCATTGAAATTCGTTCCGATATGGACCCAGCCTTCATGGACCCGGAGCAACTCCAGATCCCGGATGCTGAAGGTCGCATCCCTTCTGAGCTTGATGTAGTCACTGCCTGCGGCCGCATCCGCCACGATACCGTCGTCCAGGATCACCCGCACATCCTGCGGCAGCATGCCAAAGTCCTCGGTCAGGTGGCGGTTGAGGTAATCGACCCCCTCCTCCGCAGTCATTCGCGGCGAGTCGTCCACCAGGTCAGGGCTGCGGTCCAGGATGTTGAGATTACGGCTCATCTTGCGCCCGAGGTCCGCCAGGTTCTTTTCCCCTGCGTGAAAGGCCTCATCCGTGGATCCGTAGAGCTCCCTGGCCAGTCGGCCAAACTCCGGGGTTCCCCGAGACTTCAACATCTGGGCAACCGCCTGATACTCGCGGCACATCCTCCTGAGGATCCCTCCAACCGGATTGATCCTTCCCAAACGACGGGTGATCTCCTGATCGATCTCCTGAAACTCGCTGATCTTGGCGTCCGGATCGAATCCGAGGGTATCCACCGAGTAGTAAGCCTCGGTGACCTTGGGCAGTTCCTTGAAGCCATTGGCAAAGAAGTCCGCCTCGATCGAATCATCCCACTTCACTCCATCCAGGATGCGGATGGATTGCTGGGCGGAGACAATCCGTTCTGACAGGTCGCTGATCGCCTGATGATACTCTTCCTGGGCTCGACTCATCGGGTGCTAGAATCGTGGAAGGCTGACGGCACAACCAGCAGGAAATCACAGCGACTCCATGAAATAAATGCGTGCTACCCTACCAATTCCCTGATGACTTGTCCCCCCACCTGGCTCAACTGCCTGAATCGCCCTCCGTGAAAGTAGGTCAGCCTGTTGTCGTCGATCCCAAGCAGATGAAGCAGCGTGACGTGGAAGTCTCTGAGGGGATGAACCACTTCCACTGCCTTCTCTCCAATCTCGTCTGTTGCGCCAATGACTTTTCCGGAAGCAACACCACCACCCGCCAACAGGATGTTCATCGCCTGCGGATTATGGTCACGCCCCACCCTGCCTCGTTTGACGGCATTGTCAGGTGAGCGCCCGAATTCGCCACAGACGACCACCAGGGTGGAATCCAGCAAACCTCGCTCCTTCAGATCCCGGATCAAACCCGCAATGGGTCGGTCCACACCCCGAATCCGATTGGCATGGGCCGTCTTGAGATCATCATGTGAATCCCAACCCACGGAGTAGGCCTGAACAAACCTCACTCCCTTCTCCACCAGTCGCCGCGCCAGCAGAAGTCTCCTCGCAAAAGCCTGATCCGAACGCCCATCTTCTAAGCCATAGCC
>CAZKNW010000480.1:0-3618 GCA_964554035.1 uncultured Verrucomicrobiota bacterium | reverse complement strand
TTAAAGACAGCCGGCATGGTGTTGTTCAGAATCTCCTCTCCTTCGTTGGCAACACCCTTCTTGTTCTTCCGGCCACCTCTGGGAGGCAGGTGCCAGAGCGTCCTCCCACTCATGATCATGGTCCGTGACGGAGAACAGACCGCGCCGCTCATCGACCCCATATGATAGGCACGATCGAGCACCATGCCTTCCCTCGCGAGACGGTCAATGTTGGGTGTCTCACAAATGGTGTTGCCGTAGCAGGACAGGGTAAGCGGTGCCTGATCATCCGTGACAATCACCACCAGATTGGGCCGCACGGCGGCCGACGCGGAAAGACAAATGGCAACCAGCAGGAAAAACAAGGTGCGTTTCATAGGGGATCTGGCAACAGGTTAGTTCCCTGCATCGGGTCGAATCAAGGTTCTGTGACGCGTGATTGCCTTCCTGGATTCGGGAAATAGAATCCAAGGCCGTCCATGAGAACCCTTTTTGCGATCACCCTTGCACTGCTGCTGCAGTCACACCTGCTCCACGCCGACTGGCAGGCCGCCACCACAAAGGTGGACATAACACCTGAAAAGGCCATGTGGATGGCCGGCTATGCCTCTCGAAGCAAACCAGGCGAAGGCAGCACCACCCGCCTCTACGCCAAGATACTCCTACTCCAGGACGCGACGGGAGAACGCATGGTCTTCGTCACCCTCGACCTCATCGGCGTCCCAAGGATCCTGCGTATTGAACTCGAGAAGGAGGTCATGAAGCGGTTTCAACTCGGTCCCGAGTCACTCCTCATCAATGCTTCCCACACCCACAGCGGCCCCATGATCCGGACCATCCCGCCCTTCAAGGAAGGCCAACCGGAACGCCCTGCCTACGACCGGATACCGGAAGCAGAAGCCGCGCGATACGTCGCCATGGCCAACCAATACAGGATCGAATTGATCGCCAGCCTCGTCTCCTCCATTGGGACCTGCATGAAAAACCTCGAACCCGTTCAGCTCCTCTTCAGCGAAGCACGATGCGGCTTTGCCATGAATCGTCGCTTGCCCACGGAAAGGGGATTCATCAACAGCCCCAATCCCGAAGGGCCTGTCGATCATGCCGTGCCGGTTCTACAGGTCCGGGACCCGAACAAACAACTCAAGGCCATCCTCTTCGGCTACGCCTGCCACTCCACAGTTCTCAGTCTGATGACCTTTTCCGGTGATTATCCAGGCTGGGCCCAGCAATACCTTGAGGAAGATCACCCGGGTTGCATCGCCATGTTCATCACCGGTTGTGGAGGAGACCAGAACCCCTATCCCCGCCGTGAGGCCATGTGGGCACCCAGGCATGGGCGTACTCTTGCCAACGCCGTTGAGACAGGATTGATCGCCAATCCCAGCACCATCAAAGGCGACCTCAAAGCCTCGTTCACCCGCATTGCCCTTCCCTACGGAACACCCCCAACCCGCCAGCAACTCCTGAACAAGGCCAGGTCAACGGACCGCTACGACAAGCGTCACGCGGAGTCTCTGCTGGAATACTGGGACGCCAAGGGAGGCCTGCCCACGACCTATCCCTACCCCATTCAGGTCGTTCGCGTAGGAAACGGTTTCTCGATGGTTGCCCTCGGCGGAGAGGTTGTGGTCGACTATTCCCTACGGCTGAAGAAGGAACTGGAGAAGGGTCCCATCTGGGTGGCTGGCTATTCGAATGACGTCATGGGATATATCCCCAGCAAACGCGTCCTGAATGAGGGTGGCTACGAAGGTGAAACCTCCATGCGCTACGTTCGGGCCGTTCCCCATCCAGGAAAATGGGCGTCTGAGATTGAGGAATTGATCGTGGCCAAGGTGAAGCAGCTCCATGAAGGCGTTCATTGAAAACAGACTGCATTTCCTCCCATTTCCTGACAGGACCTCACCCAGTCCCTACACAAGCAAATCATTCAATTGGATTCACATGACCCTTCCCGACCTGCACCGCGTTGTCATCACTGTCTTTTTCTCCATGTTTCTCCATGTTGGAACCGCTGATTCCGCGGCACCCAAGAAACCCAACATCATCCTCTTCTTTGTCGATGATTTCGGGCAACGCGACCTTTCATGCTATGGGAGCGACTTCTATGAGACTCCGCACATGGACCAACTGGCAAAGAAAGGCATGCGCTTCAGCAACGCCTATGCGGCCTATCCTCGTTGCGTGCCTTCCCGTCAGGGACTCCTATCGGGAAAGTATCCCTGCCGGTTGGAGAACGAGATGAAACGTTCCGGCGATTCCAAGCATCACCTCCCTCTCGGGGAAACCACATTTGCAGAGGCCCTGAAGAAGGATGGTTACCAGACCTGCTACATCGGCAAGTGGCACCTTGGCAAGGAAGGTGGCGATCCAGGAGCACAGGGCTTCGACACGGTGATCCATGCCGGATCCGCAGGGGCCACCGGCGATTACTACTTCCCCTTTCCCACAGAAAAGGGACTCACCGTGGTCAATCCGGTCTCGGGATCCGGGGGCGACTATCTCACCGATCGTTTGACCGACGAGGCCGTGGCCTACGTAAAGAAAACCAAGAATCACCCCTTCCTCATGGTCATGGCCCACTATGCCGTCCATACCCCCATCCAGGCACCCGAAGAGCTGACCAAGAAGTATCAGAAAAAGCTCCGCAAAGCGGGCCGGGATGTGGGAGGAAAGCGCCAGGATACCGACCTGGTCAAGGATCGCTTCGGTGTCACCAAGACCAAGCAGAACAACCCCACCTACGCTGGAATGGTTGAGAAGACTGATGATTCGCTGGGACGCATCATGCAGGTTCTGTAGGATGCAGGTCTTGAGGACAACACAGCCATCATTCTTACCTCGGACCATGGAGGACTATCCACAAGAGGACTCAACACAAGCCGCGCCCTTGCCACTTCCAACGCACCGCTGCGTCAGGGAAAGGGCTCCATTTTCGAAGGAGGCACCAGGGTTCCCCTCATCGTCAAGTGGCCTGGAAAGGTTCCGGCGGGATCGGTCTCCGAAGTTCAGGTGACCGGCACGGACCACTTCCCGACCATGCTACAGATCGCCGGCTCCGATCTTCTACCCAAGCAGCATGTCGATGGATACAGCTACCTTCGTGCCCTTCAGGGTGAGTCCTACACCCGTCCACCCTTCTTCTGTTACAAATGGCAGACAAGACCAGACAGCACCGGCGACACCCGTTCTCTCTCGTTGATCGACGGACGGTTCAAGATCATCGAATGGATCGATGAAGATCTCATCGAGCTTTTCAATCTTTCAGATGATCCGGGCGAGCATAGGAATCTGGCGTCCGAGATGCCGGACCTCGCCCAATCCATGCTGAGAACCCTCAGGGCAACGGAGCAAAGCATAGGTGATCTTCGCGAAGACGGACGCAAGGGCGTGGAGAAACGCATGGAGAAATTTTTGAAGGGAAGCGCCCGGCCATAGAATCGGGCACTTCCCATTCCGACAGCTCGCGCCCTCCCATCTCCCCGACATGGAGCCCATCTTTCACAATGCCATCTTCTTCATGGTGCTTTTCTTCTGCTGCGTGGGCAGCGTGAGTCGGGCCTTTCCCCTGCCCTCCGTGCTGCGAAGAAGGAAGCGAAAGGCGAAGAGGTCCAAGGGCAAGATTCCTCGGGAAAC
>CAZKNW010000479.1:0-3622 GCA_964554035.1 uncultured Verrucomicrobiota bacterium | reverse complement strand
CATGGCACGGAATGAGGAAACGCATGAGGCGGAGGTCTACCTCGACAGGGTTCCAGACAAGCTGGGCAGGGCGGAAGTCTTCATCCTTGATCCCATGCTGGCGACCGGAGGCAGCGCCCTGAGCGCAATTGGTTTTGTGAGAGCAAAGGGAGCCCGGAACATCACCCTGGTTCACCTGCTGGCCTCTCCTGAGGGGATTGCAAGGGTGAGGGAGAAGGAGCCTGACATCCCCATCTTCACCGCCTCCATCGACAAGAAGCTGACACCCAACGCCTTCATCTATCCGGGCTTGGGGGATGCTGGTGACCGGCAGTTCGGGACTTAGGTGATGGCGCCCAATCCAACGAGGCCTGACTTTCGGATCATCTGAAGATGCATCTCATCTTTCCCCTCATCAGCAGCATCCTATACGTGATCGCCGCGATGTTCATGAAACAGGCGGCGGAGCAGCGCGTGGGAATCTGGCGCTCGGCCTTCGTCTGCAACTGGATCACGGCAATCCTTTTCCTGCTCCTCCTTCCTCTGGGTGGGCAACTGCCCGAGGGGCATTGGCATGAGCCTTTCATTGTGGCGCTGCTGTTCTTCGCGGGTCAGTTGCTGACCTTCGTTGCCCTGGACAAGGGCGATGTCTCGGTGGCGACGCCCGTCCTTGGAGCCAAGGTCATCCTTGTGGCGGGCTTCACCCTGTTGCTGACGGAGGAGGCCGTGCGATGGCAGCTCTGGCTGGCGGCCTTGTTCACCTGTGTGGGAATCGCCCTGCTGAACAAGAAGGGCGATCATCATCGGGCCGAGCACCTGGGACGCACCATCATCATCGCTCTCTTCGCTGCAGCGGCCTATGCCTCCTTCGATGTCTTTGTCATGAAGTGGGCACCGGCATGGGGGGCAGGGCGGTTCCTTCCAATCATGGTGGGGATCAATGCGATCTATTCCTGTGCCTTCATTCCCTTTTTCAGGGAACCGCTATCCGCCATCAAGGGACCTGCGGTGAAGCCAGTGGTGCTGGGCGGGTTCTTCCTTGGGCTTCAGGCCGTGGTGCTGGTTTCAACCCTTGCCCGATTCGGAGATGCCACTGCCGTCAATGTGATCTACAGCACGCGAGGCTTGTGGAGTGTGTTGGCCGTGCTCTTCCTCGGACACTGGTTTGCCAACACCGAGAAATCCGCCGGGCCTGCCGTGATGAAGGCAAGACTGGCCGGGGCCGCCAGTCTTTGTGCCGCCGTGGTGCTGGTGTTTATTTAGTAGGGTGGGAGAAGTCGCCTGAAGCCATGGGTCAGCACAATGATGGTGAAGAGGATTCCTCTTGGCAGAAGGGTCCATCGAAAAGCTGACACGGATGGATCCTTTTCGGTCAGTGCGTTTGCCAGCCTCGAAAGATAGGCAGGACTGTGTGGCCGGTCGATGATCCCTGAGATCCAACTGTTTGGGATGCCATCCCTTCCGACGGATGTTCCTGCCAAGGCGCCTGCAATGGCAGCCACGGTGTCCGTATCTCCACCCATTCGAACGATGGCCTCTATCGTCCTGCGATAGTCCCCGAAGTGAATCCACCATGCGGCAATCGCCGGTGGAAGCGTATTGTAGACGTAGCCTGAAACACCCTTGTGCATTTCCTTCTCCGTCACCGCAGTCGAGGGTTCCCCTTTGGTGCAGGCCATCATGGTACGTCCGACCATCTCCCGCCAGTCCTCATTTTTCGAGATGGTCAACAACAGGTCCTCAAGTTCCGGTTTGGTCGGTTGTTGCTCCCATTGGCAGCAGCGAGAGGCGATCAGGGCCACGGCAAGAGCGCCGAGTTCTGCCTTGGGATCCGTGTGGGTCAACCTCGTTGCAGCTCTGACAAACTCGCGAAGTGCATCATCGTCATTGCGAAAGAAGACTCCGATTATGGCCGCCCGCATTGCTGGACCGTTTCCTGCAGAGAATACACCGCTGCGATCGACACCGAAGCCCATACAGAGTTTGAGAATGCTTTTCAGCGTCGCCATGCCGATTCCGGCAGGGAGGCAGATTAGCCACCGCCTGAGGCGGGCTGCGAGAAACCGTGAAAATCGTGAGGAGTCGTCCGGAGACAGGAGGAGGGACTGGGCCACAAAGACACTATGATCGGTGTCGTCGCTGACCATTCCTTTGCCAAACAGCAATCGATGCTCGAGTGGTGTCTTCAACCAGCGTGAGACCCTCCCGGGATGGACCCCTTCAAACGGAAGTCCTACGGAGTCACCTACGGCACATCCAAGTAGGCAGCCTTCAATTACCCTGAAAGTGTCCTTTGCTCCTTCTTTCATTCAGTCTTAAACTGCCCTTTGTCCTGAAAGTTGCATACCTGATTCCAGGCTAGTGGCTTTCCAGTTCCTTGCCTTCTTCGATCCCGTAGATCACGACGCGGTATCGAAGGCGGAATGTTTCCCCCTTTTTAACCAGAGTGGTCACATAAGGTTCCCGTCGTTCCTTGGGTTGCTTGGGAAAGGGATTGATGACCACCACCCCGTAGTCGCGGCTGTGCGACCAGGAAGGGCGTGGGTTTTCAGGGTGGGGAATGACGCGGATGCCTGTCCGCCTGTTCCCGGTGATGCCTGAGTAGTCGATCCACTTCATGGTCTTGCCCCAGGTTCCGGCTCCATTGAGATCGCCTCGGTCGTTGAGGATCCGGCCATTGCCACCCTGAACCCTGAGGGGCGAAGCCATCCTGATGGCGAGTCCGCTTTCCTCCTGGTCTCCGAAACGGAAATCGCCTTCGTCCGAAGAGAAGCTGGAATCCCAGTCGAGGGTCCAGCCCTCGGGAATGCGGTGGAAGACGAAGTGGCATTCCTCACTGCAGATCACGCGACTGCCACTGCGATCGAGATAATCGTTGAGGACCGAGAAGCCGGCCTGGTCGCCTTTCGTCCATGGCTCCTTGAGGAACTTCCTGTGAACCACCTTGGCCTGAAGCCGCCAGTAGTCCTGTCCTTCGATCCATCCGAAGCCCATCCAAAGCCCGGGGTGCATCACCGGATGGATGATTCCGGCCTCACCCCTGTAGCCGGGATCGATGTCCTCCGGTTTTCTGGGAGGGAAGTTCCGGGTGACCTGGATGCCTCCTGGCGTGTGCACGTTGACAAAGGCACGTCGGGTCAGTTGGTCGTGATCCAGAAGGTAGGTGGCGAGGCGGTGACCTCCCAGCTTGAGTTCGAGGGTGGTGGGTGTCCTGCGAAAGTGAAACCCTTCCGGGGCTTTGCGCTGTTGCAGGAGGTAGGCGGTGAGGTCTGCGACCTGTTGAGCCGTCATCAACGAGGCGAAACCATCAGGCATGGCGGACAGGAGGGTCGCCTCCCGCTTCAGGATGTCCTCCTTGCGGATCCTGATCGTCTGCCCGCTGGCCTGGGCCAGTTCAAGCAACCTGCCACTCTCATTGACCACGATGCCCGAGTAGGTGAAGTCATCCCGGGTCTCGACGACCTGCTGGGCAAAGCCCTCGGTGATGACGCGGCTTGGAAAAAGGACGGAATCAATCAGGGTTTCAGCATTCGCACGATCTCCGATGTCGGAGAGATCCGGCGCAAAGACATTTCCTCTCCCTTCGAGTGCATGGCACTGGAAGCATCCTGCTCCCTTGGAATGCAGGAACAACTCACGGCCG
>CAZKNW010000478.1:0-3623 GCA_964554035.1 uncultured Verrucomicrobiota bacterium | reverse complement strand
ATCCGGGTGAAGGAACCGACACCATCAGTTTCGCCTCTACCACGACCATGGGAGTCACGGTCAACCTTTCGGTCACAGGTGCCCAGGTGATCAACGGCAACCTGACGCTGATCACCGAGGACAGCTCGGCCAATGAGGGCGAGTTTGAGATCCTGATCGGAAGCCAGATGGATGATGAACTTCGTGGCAATTCCTACGACAACTTCATTCGTGGTCTCGCGGGTGATGACCTGCTGGACGGAAAGAGTGGTGATGATGTCCTGGATGGCGGAACGGGCAATGACCACCTCGATGGTGGTGATGGAACCGACTCCATTGATGAGACGGAGAACACCGATTTCATCCTTTCCGACAATGCCCTTGAAAGGGCCACGGGAGAGATCGATACCTTGGATGACATTGAAGAGGCGACTTTGCGGGGCGGCGTATCCTCCAACCGCTTCGACCTGACCGGTTGGTCCGGATCGGGAACGATTGATGGCAATGATGCGGCTGTCCGGATCGACACGCTGGTTGTTGCGGCCGATGCGGACATCACCCTCACGGATGGGCTCCTCACGGTATCAACGAGTTCGGGATCGCTGATCCTTTCCTCGATCGAGGCGGCTGAGCTTTCAGGTGGTCCTTTGGCCAATCAGATCGATGCGTCTGGCTTCACGGGAGATACCCGCATCCTTGGTTGGGGTGGCGACGATACCCTGATCGGTGGCGAGGGCAGGGACGTGATCATCGGTGGCGCAGGAAATGACCTGCTCACCGGCAACCGGGACAACGACATTCTCCAGGGTGGTAGCGGTACCGACACCCTTGTTGAGGAGCGCACGGATTCCGCCACGGTCTTCCTCCTGGCTGGAGGCTTGATGCTGATCAATGAAACCGGAACGCCCGGACTCGAATTTGACCTGCATTCCGGAATTGAGATGGTGGATGTCACCGGTGGCGCCTTTGATGATACCTTTGATTTCACTGGATGGGGAGGTGGACCCCTCACGGTGAATGGTGCGGGTGGCACGGATACCATCAAGGCCACCGGCTCCGGCAGCCTGACCCTGACCTCGTCCGCACTGACCATTCCGACGGGCGGTGGCATCAGCTTCAGCTCAATTGAAGTGGCGGAGCTTTCCGGAGGTGATGAAGACGACATCCTCGATGCCTCTGCTTTCCATGGAGATGTTTTCCTCTATGGACGCGGAGGCAATGACATCCTGATCGGTGGTCTTGGAAATGATGTTCTGGATGGAGGTGACGGAGACGATGTCATCGTCTTTTCGGAAGATGGCTCGCCAGACACGGACCTGGTGAGGGGTGGTGCCGGTGTCGATACACTCGACTTCAGCGCCTTTGCTTCAGCAGTGAACATCGACCTGTCCAACTTGGGAGCCACGCAGGTGGTGACCGCTGGCGAACTGGAGCTGATCGTTGACCTGGAAGACATTGAAATCCTCATTGGTGGTTCCGGGAACGACAAGCTGACCGGAAACAGTCTGGACAATACGTTCACCGGTGGAGCAGGCGATGACACCTTCGATGGCGTTGGGGGCACCAACCTGGTGATCGAGAACTCGGATGCCGATTTTGTTCTGAGCCCCGCAAGCCTTGCGTTTGGTGGGAACACCGATGTCCTGATGTCGATCCAGGGAGTGGAACTCTACGGAGGGGCTTCCGCCAACATGCTTGATGCCTCGGCCTGGACCGGTGCGGCCCAGCTCTTTGGTGGTGGCGATGACGACACGCTTATTGGTGGCAGTGGCAACAACATCCTGATCGGTGGTGCGGGCAATGACATCCTGGTTGGAGGAGGAGCCAATGACTTGTACCTCTTCGATGCCGACACGGCCCAAGGATCCGATACCCTGAAGGATTCGGGAGGAGTGGACACCTTGAACTTTGCAAGGACCGAGACACTGGGGATCACACTTGACCTCTCGATGACCGGGGTGATTCAGGTCCTCAATGCGAATCTTTCCCTCGAAATCCAGGCAGGAACCGACCTTGAAAACGTGATCGGGACGGACATGGATGACACCTTTGTCGGCAATGCATCGAACAACACCTTCACGGGTGGGAAGGGTGAGGACTCCATTACAGGTGGTGGTGGAACGGACATGATCATCGAGGCGCGCAATGCGGACTTTGTCCTTACGGACACAACGCTCCTGATTGGAACCGAGGAGAACCTGATCGACGGCATCACGCAGGTCATACTCTTCGGTGGTCTGGGGAACAACCTGATGGACGCCAGCGCCTTTACACTGGGCCCTGTCGCCCTCATTGGCCTGGCAGGCAACGACACCCTGCTGGGTGGTTCGGGCAATGACATCCTGATTGGCGGCGCCGGCGATGATGAAATCCGGGGTAATGCCGGTGATGACCAGCTTCATGGAGGCGAGGGGACCGACTTCCTCGAAGGTGGTCGGGACAATGATTTCCTGGCTGGAGGAAACGGAAACGACACCTACTTCTTTGACCAGAGCCAGATGCTGGGTGCAGACCTTCTTGAGGAATTCGCCATCGGCGGCTACGACGACACCCTCGTGGGCGTGGGGGTCAGTGGTGTTGATATTGATCTTTGGGACCTCTCCGCGCAGATCGTCAGTCCGACACTGACCCTGCAACTTGTCTATGCCGGAACCGTGGAGGCCTCCGAATGAAGACTTTATCCTGTAAACCGGTTTGTGTTCTTCATGCCTTCAGGGTGTGGATGAACCAAGCCTTCGACTGGAGTCGAAACATGAATCGTTCAAATCCAGATCCCCTGAGGGGTCGAAGATCGGGATCTTCGGCCTGTTGCCTTCCACCATGGATGATATCCTGCATCATCCTGCTGACCCTCTCCCTGCTGCCAACAGGACTTTCCGCACAGGAGGCGGATTTCGGCGACGCGCCGGACTCCTTCCCCGTGCAGTTCAGCCAGGACGGTGCGCGTCATCTCATCGGTGGGGTGCGGATGGGGAACAACGTGGATGCGGAACAGGACGGCCAAAGCAGTGCGGATGCACTCAAGGACGACGTGACAGGTGATGTGGATGACGAAGACGGAGTGGTGCTCGTCGGGGGAACCCTGGTTGCAGGACAGGTGGCCCAGATCCGGATCAACATGCAGGGCCAGGGCGAGGCCTTCATCAACGGCTGGATCGACTTCGTGCAGAATGGTGATTGGGTGGATGAAGGAGAGCACGTGATCATTGATGCCCAGGTGGGTGCAGGTACGCACACCTTCACGGTCCCGGTGCCCGCCGGGTTGAAGGCGGGTGTGTCCTTTGCACGTTTCAGGATCTCGACCCAGGAAAAGCTTTCCTACAAGGGTGCGGCCCAGGATGGGGAGGTCGAGGATTATGCCTTCAACGTGGGTGAGACGCAGGGGGGCGAACTGGATTTTGGCGATGCACCGGATTCCTATGGAACGAAGCTGGCAAACAACGGCCCCCGTCACTCCTTGCTGAGCCAGTTCTACCTTGGCGAAAACATTGACCCTGAACCGGATGGACAACCTTCGGCGGGGGCACTGGGAGACGACCAGACGCCGTCGCTGGGCCCTGATGACGAGGACGGTGTGGCGTTGACAGCCTCCGCCCTCAAGATCGGCCAGTTGAACGACATCAAGGTCCTGCTGACCGGTTCCT
>CAZKNW010000477.1:0-3626 GCA_964554035.1 uncultured Verrucomicrobiota bacterium | reverse complement strand
CCACCCAGGCTGCCATGCCCACGAGGATCATGTTCTTCACCCCAAGCTTCCGGTAGAAGAACGGGATCAGGAGCATGAAGAAGATTTCCGACATCTGCCCCAGCGTCATGGTTGAGGCGGCAGCGGCGAATCCTGTCTGGGTAAGGTAGTTCGACGTGAACGCGTAGTAATACGCCAGGGGAATGCAGATCAGGGTCGAGCAGATGATGAAGACGAGAAACGGAACGTTGGCCATCATCTTGAAGGCGTCGAACATCAACAGGGTCTGGATGTTGATCGGCTTGTCCTTGGCCGGAGGAGGGGTCGCCGGAAGGAAGAAGCAAAGCAGTCCCAGCATGAGGCCGGAGACACCACCCAGGATGAAGATTTTAGGACTCGCGGACCAGCCAAGGCCACCGACGAGAAGTCCCGCCACGATCCAACCAATGGTTCCCCAGACACGGAGGGCCGGAAACTTGTTGCGATCATCGATGTTGGTGAAGGCCACCGTGTTGCTGAGTCCGAGGGTGGGCATGTAGCAAAGCATGTGGGCGATCAGCACCCAGATCAGTGTATCCCCCTTTCCGGCCTCGATGAGGCCGGGTGCCAGAAACAACAAGGCACCACCAATCAGGTGAAGGATGCCCATCGCCTTCTCCGAATTGAGGAAGCGGTCCGCCACCACCCCCAGGAACAAGGGCGCGATGATCGCTGCAATGGGCGCACTTTCGTAGGCCTTGCCTATCACGTCGGACAAGCCATTGCCACCAAGCGCGGCACCAAGCGTGGCAAACCAGGATCCCCACAGGAAGAACTGCAGGAACATCATGATGGAGAGGAGGATATTGTTTCGCGTCATCATATGCGGGATTGGCGCGGAGCGTATGCGAGAACTCCACAAGGATCAAATCCTTGAATCAGGCTCACATTGAACCCTGATGGCGCTGGTTGATTGTCTTTCAGGTGTCCCAAAGAATGACAGTTTCAGCATTTCTCAAAATTGTGAGGATCCAACGGAGTTCCGAGTCCTGGCAGGATCTTCGTTTTGTCCCGATTCAAATCATCTGACTCAGTTCAAGTTACAACGATTTAACTCATTGTCCCTCAATGCTTTACACCATACATATACCCCGACCTGCATCAGTACCAATCCACGAATGGGACACCGCATTTTTTTTCTATTTCAGGCATGGCGGTTGCTAGAAAAGATGGCATGAAGACAGCATGGAAAGATTTGAAGGAATGGTTGGTAATGTGGAGCAGCTTCGCGCTGTTCGTCGCCTTTCAGGCCACATTCATCTACGGGATGTTTCATTTCTTCGGCCGCTTTAGTTTCTAAGGCGCAAAACCATTTCCCAAGTCTGGGTTGGGCAGGCCCAGAATAGGCAGGGAGCTCCGGTGGCAATGGCAGTCGTCACCGGGGCTTTTCCCTTTTTAGAGGCTCTTTCCGGATTGCACCCATCGGAAGCATCTTCCAACCTCCCCCTCATGGGTGAACACGTTGTTCTCAATTTAACCCTCATCCTCTGTCTGGGCATCGGTGCCCAGTGGGTGGCGTGGCGTCTGAGGTTGCCCTCGATCCTTCTCCTCCTCACGGGAGGGTTCCTTGCCGGTCCGATCATGGGCTGGATCGAACCGGATGGGCTGCTGGGAGACCTCCTCATGCCGCTGGTTTCCATTTCGGTGGCCCTGATTCTTTTCGAAGGCGGTCTCACCCTGAAGTTCGGGGAATGGCGGGAGGTCGGGAAAATTGTCCGCAACCTGATTTCGATCGGTGCGATCACGACATGGGGGCTCACCACTGTGGCAGCCCATCTGACCCTCGGCTGGCCCTGGGCGCTTTCAACCCTCCTGGGGGCCATCCTCGTTGTGACGGGCCCAACCGTGATCATGCCCCTGCTCCGCCACGTTCAGCCGGAAAGGGACGTCCGCTCGACGCTGAAGTGGGAAGGCATCCTGATCGATCCCGTCGGCGCCTTCCTCGCCGTTCTCGTCTTCGAGGCCATCCTGGCCAACAAGGAACCCGGGGCCGGCTCGGCCATCTTCGGATTCATGAAATCCATCGTCGTCGGGGCTGGCGTGGGAGCGATTGGAGCCACTGCCATGGCGCAGCTCTTTCGTCGCTACCTGGTGCCTGATTTTCTGCAGAATCCGGTTTCGCTGATGATGGTGATCGGTTGTTTCACGACTTCCAACCTGCTGGCCCACGAGTCAGGACTGCTGGCCACCACACTGATGGGAATCATGTTGGCGAACCGGTCCGACCTCAAGGTCCGCCACATTGTGGAGTTCAAGGAAAACCTCCGCGTCCTCCTGATCTCGGGACTCTTCATCGTGCTGTCTGCACGCCTCAGCCTGAAGCAGTTTCATCAGCTTGATCCGTGGAAATGCGCCGCGTTCCTTCTCCTGCTGATCGCCGTGGTGCGCCCGGCCTCGGTATGGCTTTCTGCGATCGGAACCGATTTCACCTTTCGCAAGAAGCTCTTCCTTTCATGGATGGCTCCCAGGGGTATCGTTGCCGCCGCCGTGGCATCACTGTTCTCGCTTCGCCTCGCGGAAGCCGGCTATCCGCTGGCCAACCAGCTGGTTCCGGTGACCTTTCTCGTCATTGTGGTCACGGTGGCCATCTACGGTTCCACCGCCTCCATCGTGGCAAAGGCCCTGAAGCTCTCACAACCCAACCCGCAGGGCATCCTCTTCGTGGGAGCAGGCATCTTTGCCAGAAGGCTGACCGAGGTGGTTGCCGAGCTGGGTTTCCGGGTCACGCTCGTCGACTCCAACCGAGAGAACATCCAGCAGGGTCGCCAACGAAACCTGCCCACCGTCTTCGGCAACATCCTGTCCGAGCCGGTAAGACATGAACTGGATCTGGGAGGCCTCGGAAGGATCTTCGCGATGACGCCCAACCATGAGGTCAACACGCTTGCTCTTCACCACTATCAGGAATTCTTCGGAATGGCCGAGTGTTATCAGCTGGCCACGAAGAACCAGAAGGAGAAGCCACGCAATCAGATGTCCACCGACCTGGAACACAGGACGCTCTTCGCCGATGGCCTCACCACACTGGACCTCGTGGACCGTCTCACCGCAGGAGCCGCAATCAAGAAGACCACACTGACGGAGAAGTTCGACTGGAAGGATTTCGAGGAGCACTACAAGGGACATGCCCTGCCCCTGCTGATGATGACCGAAGACAAGACACTCTACGTGTTCACCCCGGAACGCTCGTGGACTCCCAAGCCGGGGCAGACCCTGATTTCCCTCGTGGATGCCGAGGCACTGGAACGACCCGTCGCACTTGCTTCCCCCGGGGAGTCCAGGGAAATGTCCCTTCCTTCCTGACGACGAGTGACAAAAAAGCCCCGCATCCCTCGGGAAGCGGGGCTGAAAGCAATTCGCCTTGATGTCGATCAACCGCCCATCTTGATCAGGGCGACGACGATCAGTCCAACCACGGCGAGCGCAAGCAGGGCAATCACGCCGATGAAGACCTTGGTTCCTGCACCCTTCTTGGGCTTGAAGAACTCGGTGGTCTGTCCTGAAACCTTGGGGCCGCGTTCGAGCGACTCGATGTTCACACCCTGTCGACGCTTGGGTAGGATCTTGGTCTGATCCATCTTCCCGGCCTTCTCCACCTCTTCTCCGGA